>NZ_CP054490.1:600000-900000 GCF_013342985.1 Candidatus Ruthia endofausta
ATAGTTGATGAGCAAATAGACACAGTTTATGCACATAATATAGCTAATTTTAAGCAAGAGCCTTTTTAATAAAAAATATTACCCATGCACGCCATTGCCTCAATTTCTCAATCAGCATTAAAACACAATCTTTCAGTTGTAAAAAAAAATGCGCCTAATGCTAGGATAGTTTCCATGGTGAAAGCCAATGCTTATGGCCATCATATTGATTTAATTGACCCAATTATTAATCATTCTGATTTGTTAGGTGTTAGCGAAATCTTGGAAGTAGAAAAATTACGCAAAACAACAAATCAGCCAATTTTACTTCTATCAGGCGTCATTAAAGACCAAGAACTACAACAAGCCATTAAACTAAATTGCCAAATTGTTATACACCATAAAACTCAACTATCCATTATTAATAATACCAAACAGAGTATAGATATTTGGATAAAAATTAACACAGGTATGAATCGATTGGGCTTGTCTACCAATGAATACAAATACTGTATAAAGTTACTAGAAAATAATCCACTGATTAATATCCAATGTGTCATGAGCCATTTCGCTTGTGCTGATGAAATTAACCACCCAATGAATCAATCCCAGCTCTTTGAGTTTAAAAAATCAACACACGCCACCGTCAAACGCTCAATAGCAAATTCTGCTGCAATTTTGTCAAATTCAGCCTCACACTTTGATTATGTTCGCCCTGGCATTATGTTGTATGGTGTTTCTCCTTTTGATATTATTAATCACAATCTTAAACCAGTTATGCAATTATCAGCGCCAATTATATCAATTAAAATCATCAAAACTGGTGATTCAGTTGGCTATAGTGCTACTTGGACAGCCAACAAACCAACAACCGTAGCAACTATCGGCATTGGCTATGGCGATGGCTACCCGCGCCATGCTAAAAATGGTACACCTGTGCTAATTAATAACACCTTATGCCCACTTATTGGTCGCGTGTCGATGGATTTAATTTGTGTTGATATAAGCAACATTAATGCCAGTGTTGGAGATAACGCGATTCTTTGGGGTAATCAGCAATTACGCATCGAAACCATTGCAAAATGCAGTGCTACTATTGCTTATGAACTACTAGCAGGTGTTAGTTCCCGAGTTACCTTTATCAATGCTATATGAGCCATAGCTTTGTTCAAATTAGTGATTGCCATATTGATGATCTTGAAAACACTATGGGTGTTAATACCCATGTCAATTTAAAAAAAATCATCAATAAAATCATCAACATCAACATTGATGCCTTATTAATTAGTGGGGATCTTACCCACAATGGCACAATCACTTCTTACAAAACTTTACAACAAATACTTTCTCCTGTCCAAACAAGGCTATTAGTCATATCTGGCAATCATGATATTGATAACAATTTAAATGCTATTTTTTCTAAAAATTTATCCAGCCAATTCACACTGGGAAAATGGGAAATTATCGCTACAAATTCCGTGCAAATATCAAAGACTAGTGGATTTTTAACAAAAGATGAACTTATAAAACTAGACTTTAATTTAACACAATCAACTGCTAAATATATACTCATTGTCTTACACCACCCTATCGTACCAATGAACAGCACTTGGGACGATTCATTATCTTTAGAAAACCCAAAAGCATTGTTTAACGTGCTTGATAAATACCCTAAAATACAAGCTATACTATTTGGTCATACGCATCAAGCAGCTGAATTTAGTAGATTGGGGGTAAAAATTATTTCATGCCCATCAACTGCCTTGCAATTTAACAATGAAACTAGGATTGGCTTTAACCATTACACGCTGCATGATAGTGGTCAAGTAACAATTGACACACAATGGATATAGAACAACATTTTTTAAAATCTTTATACAATCAGAAAGAGCCAAAAACTTACACCCAAGTTTCGCAGTTGTTTGAATTGAACTATCAAAAAATTTTAAAACTTATGCCACTATTAAAGCAAACCTCTGATGATTATGTCATTAAGCACAATAGTGAAAACGACTTACATTTTATTGTAGAAGAGAGGTTTACCCACACAGATGTTTTCACACTAATGCACAATTATTAGAAGTCATCTCTGTGTGCAATCAAACCAGCCTTAATCGCACCCGCCCATATTTAGCACAATGCTCTGATATGAATATACAATGGGAGTTAAATACATCTATCGATAAATGGTTGGATTATTGCTTAAATAAGTACCAAGAAAAAGCATGGCAAACACTATAAAAAAAAAATTGATTATTGCCATCTCATCAAGAGCCTTATTTAATCTTGATGAATCGCATAAAATATTTAAAGAACAAGGGGTTGAGGCTTACGCCGAACATCAAGAAGAAAATGAGAAGGTTGTTTTACAATCTGGGGTTGGTTTTTCACTGGTCAAAAAATTACTAGCCCTCAACAGCACAAGAGATCCCATTGATGTCATCCTGCTTTCACGCAATAGCGCTGACACGGGCCTACGTATTTTTAATTCCATTGAACATTACGGCTTAAACATTTCAAAAGCAGCCTTTACCTGTGGAGAAAGCACGCACAATCTTGTCGGTACATTTGAGGCAGATTTATTCTTATCAAGTAATTATCAAGATGTACAAAAAGCCTTGGAATCAGGTTTTGCAGCAGCATCAATCCTCGGTTCTGACTCACAAGAACCACACGAAACTCAGTTGCGTATCGCTTTTGATGGCGATGCCGTTATTTTTTCAGACGAATCAGAGCGAATTTTTCAAGAAAAAGGCTTAGAAGCCTTTTCAGAAAACGAAAAAAACTTAGCTAATATTGCACTCAAAGCTGGCCCATTCAAATACTTTCTAATGTCATTACAAAAAATACAATCTGCCTTTCCAGCAGCAAACAATCCAATTAGAACCGCCCTAGTAACCGCACGCTCAGCACCATCACACAAGCGTGTTATTCACACCATGCGTAAATGGGGTATTCGTATTGACGAATCTTTCTTTCTAGGCGGGCTAGACAAAGGCATATTTTTAAAAGAATTCGGTGCTGATATCTTTTTCGATGATCAGCGCCAACACTGTCAATCAGCCTCCCAATACGTACCTACAGGGCATGTCCCTAATGGTATTAACAATCAATAAGCTTAAATTCAACTTGCAAGTTGAATTTAAGTGCTACACCTTTTCTAGGTGTCTGCCAACACTCTTAAACCCTAAATCTCTGCCAATCATCTTAACCAAGATTAGCAATAAAATAATCACTACCACACGATAGCCCTTTATAAATATTACCCCTTAACATGTCAATGCTTTTTCTACCATGTTTGCACGGCACTTGGATTGTTTTCAACATAACGAAAGGCATGGTAACTGTATTGCTCATAAGTGCTAGATAACATCATTGACATATAATTTAACTTCAAAGCCTAGCAAAACAGACAGGACAACTGCATCAAATCTATGCTAAAGCTTTAAATCAATCCAAATTAATATTGGCCTAATGCAATAAAATGAAAAAGATAAATAGCGTATTTTATTTTTCTAATCCGTAAGATAGAAATTGGTAAAATACTTAAGACTTCTAACACTTACCAATAAATGAGTAAAAAAATCCAAGCCATTCGTGGCATGAACGACTTATTACCTAAAGACTCTGCGTTTTGGCTGTCGTTAGAAAAGACAATTTTTGATTTGTTTATTAGTTATAGTTATCAAAATATTCGTACGCCAATCGTTGAAAAGACGGATACCTTTTCTCGTGCGATTGGCGGGGCTACGGACATTGTTGAAAAAGAAATGTATTCGTGGAGAGAGTCAGGTGGTGAATCATTAAGTTTAAGGCCTGAAGGTACAGCGGGTTGTGTGCGTATGATGATTGAGCATAATTTGCCCAGAGAGGGGATTCAAAAAGTTTTTTATCAAGGGGCGATGTTTCGACACGAGCGTCCGCAAAAGGGGCGTTATCGCCAGTTCCACCAAGTGGGGCTTGAGGTATTTGGTGCAACTAATGTCAAGGCGGATGCTGAACTTATAATGGTGATGCGTGCTTTGTGGCAAGCTTTGGGTTTGAAAAATATTGTATTAGAGATTAATACTTTAGGCTCTAGTGAAGCTAGAGCTGCTTATAAAAAAGTATTGGTTGCGTATTTTAATCAGCGCAAAGACCGGCTTGATGAAGGCAGCTTAAGACGATTAAACACCAATCCCTTGCGCATCTTGGATAGTAAGAATAAAGCGATGCAGTCTTTAATTAGTAATGCACCTAAGCTAATGGATTATTTAGACAAAGAATCTGCACAACATTTTGAGCAATTTAAGACTTATTTAGACGCCTTGGATATTGCTTATGTAGTTAATACTTCCTTGGTTCGTGGGTTGGATTATTACAACCGTACTGTGTTTGAGTGGACAACAACTGATTTGGGTGCACAAGGTACAATTTGCGCTGGTGGCAGATATGATGGCTTAGTTGAGAAAATGGGCGGTATACCGACACCAGCAGTTGGTTTAGCAATTGGTTTAGAGCGCTTGGTGTTGCTATTAGAGGCACAGAACCTAATGACAGTTGAGTCTACTTTGTCTATTTATTTGGTTGCATTGGGTGAAAAAGCGCAGATTAAATCGATGCAAATAGCAAGTACTTTGCATGATACATTACCTAATGCAATCCTTTATAATGACATCACTTTAGGTAATTCTAAAAATCAGTTTAAAAGGGCAGATAAAGCCAAAGCACATTTTGCGTTAATCTTGGGCGAAGAAGAGTTAAACAACAATCAAGTTAGTATCAAGCCTCTAAAAGGTCAAGGGGCGCAACAAACCATGGATTTAGAAGAGGCGATTAAATATTTTAAGGAAAGCAAATGAAAAATTTTATTGAAGTAGATAAGACTGAAGAAGAACAGGTCGAACAAGTTAAACGCTGGATTAAAGAAAATACGCTACAAATTGTTGTTAGTGTTAGCTTGGGTTTGGGTAGCATTTGGGGGTTTGATGCTTATAAAAATTATCAACACTCACAACTGATTGAAGCACGAAATATTTACTTAGCACTTACCTCAAATCCTAGCGACACACAAGCTTATGAACAGCTAAAAAACAACCATGCAGATAGCGGTTATCTTGATCAAGCAACCTTGATCTTAGCTAAAAATGCAGTGGCTAATAAAGATTATACACAAGCGCTTGAATATCTTACTCCGTTGAGTGATGCAAGCAATGTCTCTATTGCTAAAGTTGTCAATATGAGAATAGCCAGCCTACATTTAGAAATGGGCAGTTATAAACAAGCACTTGATGCGCTAAATACTGCGCCTAATAGTGCATTTAACGGCTTGTATAATCAACTTAAAGGGGATATTTATTTAGCTGATAATCAAATTGACAATGCTAAAAAATATTATAAATTAGCATTTAATCAAATTTCTAAAGATTCTGGATTGCAAAATTTGATTAAAATTAAGTTAAACGACCTTAACTAATCAGCCATGGGTTTGCCTATTATTTGCCTTGTTGGACGGCCTAATGTTGGCAAATCCACGCTGTTTAATCGCCTAAGCCGTTCATGCCAAGCATTGGTGTCTGATTTTGAAGGGTTAACTCGCGATCGTCAATACGTAGAAGTACTTTTAGATGATGACACGCAAACTTTTGCCACAATTATTGACACAGGCGGACTTACCAATAAAGACAATCTAGTTGACAGTGGAATCCAAGATCAAGTACTGAACGCGTTAGAAGAGTCAGATGTTATTTATTTTATGGTCAGTAGTCGAGATGGTGTGATTGGTCTTGATTTAGAAATCGCAGCACGCCTTAGAAAGCTTAAAAAAAAAATCATCTTAGTTTGCAATAAAGCTGAGAGCTTAAACCCAACCTTAGCTGCTGAATTCTTTGAGCTTGGAGTGGGTGAGCCTATACTGATTTCAGCCGAACATGGCCAAGGCATTGCTGATTTAATTGACGCTACCTTGCCCCTACTACCTCATCAGGCCACCATTGAGGAACTAGGGGAAATAGAAGGTATTGCTGTGGCCGTACTTGGCAGACCTAATGTGGGTAAATCAACATTAATTAACCGTATTTTAGGGCAAGAGCGCGTACTGGTAATTGATTTACCAGGTACCACACGTGATAGTATTTATATCCCTTTTGAACGCGAAGGGCAAAAATATACACTCATTGACACGGCAGGCATTCGTCGTAAACGCTCAACTCATGAAAAAGTTGAAATATTCTCTATTATTAAGGCTATTGACGCCTTAGAAAAGGCTCATGTTGTTATTCTTGTATTAGATGCACAAACTGGGGTGACTGAACAAGATGCAACCCTATTAGGCATGATTTCAGATAAAGGTAGAGCGCTACTCATTGTCATTAACAAATGGGATGGTTTGGATGATTACCAAAAACTAGAAGTTAAACGAAAACTAGAAGTTAAACTTTCTTTTGTAAATTATGCCAGTGTTCATTATATTTCTGCCCTACACGGCTCTGGTGTCGGTAAATTATTTGCACCCATTAACCAGTCTTATCAAAATGCTGGTGGGCAATATCCAACCTCAGTATTGAATAAAATTTTAGAAAAGGCCAATCAAGGTCATCAGCCACCACCTGTTAAAGGCAGAAGGCTAAAAATCAAATACGTCAACCAAACTGGTGTGTTTCCGCCAACGTTTACTTTTCATGGTAATCATCTACAAAACGTGCCAAATGCCTATGAGCGTTATTTAAAGAACTTTTTTATTAATGCTTTAAAGTTAACTAATACGCCTATCAAAATTGAATATAAAAGTGGCGACAATCCTTTTAAAGATAGAAAAAATATATTGAGTGCTAGACAAATTGCTAAAAAACGTCGTTTAATGAAATTTGTTAAAAAGCGTTAAAGGTACCTCTAATAACCCAAAATTCTTGTCAAGAAGATAGATTCTTACTTTAGAATAGATTTTAAAAAATTAGTCATATAAAGGGTTCTAGCTGGTTTTTTTAAAAATTCATTATAAAGTGAAAGGTCGGTTTTTGATGAGTGTTTTAGATTTTTAGAGATACCCTTAAGATATTCTTGATATGAGTATTGCACTAAAGACCACGCTTACGTTGCTCTTGCTTGGCTTTTTTCTACCTCAACATAAGCGTTTACCCAAAATTTCAAATAAGGATAAAAACTCACCACCCTCACCCGCTTTAAGAGTCGATGCATCTTGATGAAAAAACACAGCATTATTCGCCAATAGCGTTTTATAATCCTTATTTATCTTGCCGCTGTGATAGTACTGTTCAGTTAGCTTTGTGTAACGTATTAAGCTTTTTATCAAGTAATTTTGATAACATTAATTTACCTTGTTTTTCACTGGTATGTTTGGCATTTATATGTGCCAAAATAGCTGCCAACTTCATCATCAGAGCGCACTACCAATTTGCCTTTAAATAACCCTGTGTAAACAAAAACTTTACCACCACCAATGGTAAAAGCATTTCACTGTTGCTTGTTAATATAGATGTACTTCCCAAGGTAAATCTGTTCTGTGTGTGACTTTTAAAAGCTGATTAAACACACGTTGAACACGAGAAAAATAAAAGAAACAGTCAGATCAATATTTTTATAAACAGATTAGGACAAAATAAGGTCATGCGCTTTATTAGCAGCTTTAATAAAACTTTCAAATAGTGGATGCCCATCACGCGGATTTGAAGTGAATTCTGGATGGAACTGACAAGCCACAAACCAAGGATGATTTTTAATTTCGACCATTTCGACCAAAGTACCATCGATAGAACGCCCAGAGACGATCAAACCTGCTGTTTCCAACTGTTTAATTAATGAATTATTAACCTCATAACGGTGGCGGTGGCGCTCAGTAATAACTGACTTAGTGTAAATCTCTTGTGAATTAGTACCCTCAACCAAAGCGCATTCTTGCCCTCCAAGGCGCATTGTGCCACCAAAATCTGAGTCTTTATTTCGAATTTGTTTGTATCCATCAACATCTTGCCACTTTGTTATTAAATCAATAACAGGATAAGGCGTACTTCCATTAAATTCTGTACTATTAGCGTCAGTCATATTCGCCATATTGCGCGCATATTCAATCACAGCAACCTGCATACCAAGACAAATACCTAAATAAGGCACATTGTTTTCACGGGCAAATTTAACTGTGGCAATTTTGCCTTCAACACCACGATTACCAAAACCACCTGGCACTAAAATCGCATTCATCTCAGATAAACAATCAGTGTCATTTTTTTCAATCTCTTCAGAATCAAAATAATGGATGTTAACTTTTGTTTGTGTGTGTGTACTGGCGTGAATTAAAGCTTCAGACAAAGACTTGTAAGATTCCGTCAAATCCATATATTTTCCCACCATGGCAATATCAACACTAGATTTAGGGTGTTGTAATTTCTCAATCACATTGTCCCAATCGCTCAAATCGGTTGGCTTGCAGTCTAATGATAACTTTTTCACCACCACATCATCCAAACCTTGCTCATGCAAAGCTCTTGGTACTTTATAAATCGTATCGACATCTAGTGAGGTAAACACAGAATCTTGAGGCACATTGGTAAATAGTGCAATCTTGGCACATTCGGCGTCTGGCAATGGATGCTCAGATCGACAAATTAAAATATCGGGCTGAATTCCAATGCCTCTAAGTTCTTTAACAGAATGTTGGGTTGGCTTGGTTTTTAACTCACCTGCGACTTTAATATAAGGCAACAAGGTTAAATGAATAAATAACACATTATCACGACCCAACTCAAAACCCATTTGCCTAATTGCTTCCATAAATGGTAGCGACTCAATATCACCTGCGGTACCACCAATTTCAACCAAAGCAACATCAGCCCCTTGTGCACCTGCCCGAGTCAAACGCTTAATCTCATTGGTAATATGTGGAATGACCTGAACAGTATCGCCCAAATACTCACCGCGACGTTCTCGCTCAATGACATTTTCATACACACGACCTGCAGTAAAATTATTTTTCTTGCCTAATTGAGCGCGAATAAAACGCTCATAATGACCCAAATCAAGATCTGTTTCAGCGCCATCGTTGGTTACAAAAACCTCACCATGCTGAAATGGGCTCATGGTACCAGGGTCGACGTTAATATAAGGATCAAGTTTGAGCATGGTAATATTCAAACCACGTGATTCTAAAATTGAAGCTAATGACGCACTTGCAATGCCCTTTCCTAAGGAGGAAACTACACCACCAGTAATAAAAATGTATTTTGTTGGCACAAGAAAAGTAGCAAAGTTGAAAGGGTCATGATACCCAAAACTGTGTAGAATATGGGGCTGTTAAGATTAATTATTCACAAATGCAATACAAACAATTCATCTCTCATTTATTTATTTATTTAAAGCCACACGTTGGAAAACTTATCTTTACTTCAGTCATGATGATGTTGGCAACAGTGCTTGAGAGTTTGGTGCCAGAAATCACAGGCAGAATTGTTGATGAGTTGTTTGCAACTGAACGTGAATCAAAAACTGCGTTTATTTATGCTTTTGCTCTGTTTGGTATTGTTGTTCTTAGTTCACTATTTACACTTACTTCTACTGCGGTTAGTTCTTGGGTGTCAAACAAAATGATTATGGATTTACGTATCACCATGTTTGCTAAATTATTGAAATTATCTAAGTCGTATTTTGATCAACATCCTACGGGGAAAACGTTATCTAAACTCACTTTTGATGTTGAGCAAATTGCAGCCAGTGCCTCAACTATTTGGCTGGATTTTATTAAATCATCAATGACTGTTATTATCCTAATTGGCTATTTATTTTATAAAAACTGGCAATTGAGTTTAACTCTTTTAGTGCTTTTACCGCTGGTGTATTTAGCCGTTAAACTCTCCTCTAATCGCATGCGTCGTTCGAGTGTTAATGTACAAAAATCAATGGGTGATATGACGCATTTACTTAATGAAAATATTTCTGGTAACACCTTGGTTAAGATTTATCACGCCCAATCCCAAATAAGTGAAAAATTTAACAGTTTGATTAAAAATATCCGTCAACAACGTTTTAAAGTTGATATGACCAGTAGTTCTAATACCGCTTTTATTAATGTTTTAATTGGGTTATCTTTAAGTAGCGTGGTGTATCTTTCCTCTACTTCACTACAAATGAGTGCAGGTGAGTTTTTGTCTTTTTTCACTGCCATGGGTATGCTACTTAAACCTGCCAAAAGTTTGGTCAATATTAACAAACCTTTACAAAATGCAATGGCAGCAGGTGAAAGTGTGTTTGGGCTTATTAACGAAAAAGAAGAATCTAATGCTGGCACTAAGAAACTAAAAGAACCTAAAGGTGCCATTCAATTTAACGACGTATCATTTGCTTATAACAATAATACGACCGTGCTTAAACGTATCAATCTAGACATCAAACCAGGTGAAACAATTGCATTTGTTGGTGCAACAGGCAGTGGCAAAACCACTATTATTCAATTATTGATGCGCTTTTATTCGCCAAAACAAGGCTCTATCACTATTGATGGTGTCGATATTAACCAGTTTGAAATTGATTCATTGCGCTCAAATGTTGCCTTTGTTGATCAAAATGTGCAACTATTTAATGACTCTATTAGAGGTAATATTGCTTTGGGACAACTAGGCACCATGCCAGATAAACAAATCAAACACTCAGCAATTGCTGCCAATGCTGATGAATTTATTCAACAACTAGAACATGGGTTCGATACACAAATTGGAGAAAATGGCGTATCACTTTCAGGCGGCCAACGCCAACGACTTGCTATTGCAAGAGCAATTGCTAAAGACAGCCCTATTTTAATTTTAGACGAAGCCACCTCAGCATTAGACAGCACTACCGAAAAACAAGTGCAAAATGCAATCCATGAAATGCAAAAAGACAGAACCACTATTATTATTGCCCATCGACTAAGCACCATTCAAAAGGCCGACCGCATTATTGTACTGCGCCATAGTAGTATCATTGAACAAGGCACTCATCAAGAACTATTAGACCATCAAGGTGAATATGCTCAACTGTACAAGCATCAATTTGAGGATTAATGTTTAATAACAATCATTTTATGCTCAAACATATCATGCATAGTATGATTAATGCTGGAATTTGCCTTGCAATCCCGCTTTAATGGATTTTTGTCCTGTAATGGTTACCAATTAGTATCACACTAATTGAGCATAAGCAATAGCAGTAACTTAAGTTACTTGCATCTGAACCTAACGTTGAAACACACACCAGCTTTGCCGGTTAAGCGCCCATAAGTTGCTGCCACGAATTTCAGCAATTTTCTTGGTTACTTTTTCCTTTGGTAAAATACCGCTCTTACCTGCTTTGGTACCTTGACTCATCTTAATTTCAAACATTTTCACTTGGTTATACGCAGCCCAATCTTAAGCAATTTTTCATCGCTTAATTTGCCCATTTCATCACGCACGCCATATTTAGCCGTGCCAATTTGAAAAACAATATCTGTACCACCTTCGTCTGTGCTGTGCCAACAATTTGCCATTCTTGCACCATTTGACAATGCCAATACCACAGGCCTTGAAATGGCATCAAAACTCATACCTGATATATTAAAAACTGATTTTGCCCGATAAGGTTGTTTACAAAAATTCCTTCCAATAGTAATAGAGCGTGTCTGTGTCTCTATAGCCATCTTCATCTAAAGTAGGAAAAGGACAATTAGCAAAAAGTACCGTACCAAATAGGATTGAGATTTTTAGTTGAGTCAAATGCAACTGTAGCATTGTTGTTATTTCCTGCTCTATGCGCCCAATCTCTCTGCACGGTTAAAGGGCATTTTCATTTTCATTGATAGCTCCTTTTTATTAACAATATTTCTTACAAATTAAATGGTCCAATGACAACTTTTCCTGCCCATAAACAAGCGTTAATAGCAACATAGTACCCTAAAGCTTATGATCATAAAATCCACCTTCCCACAAAACAGGATAGGACAGCCACTGCAATAATATTAAATAAAAACAACATGAGTGCTGTTAAACGTGTTGCCAATTCAAGCAGTAAAAATATAGGTAAAACAGGCTCTGCTGCTGTACCTAAATAGACTACTGACTCCCAAAGAATAAAGGGTGCGTTGTATCTGATTCAAATAGATATAAGGTTAAATCCCAAGCATTAAGTTTAATCTAGCCAGCACGAAAAAAAGCATCTGCAACATGGAGACGCACAAATAATTTAAGAGAATCGTTGCTAAATATATAGATTTTGTTAAAAACTGTATTACGTAAATAAAGTAATTTTTTCCATTTTCTCCCCCTGGTGTTAAGAAATCTAACTGACTTATTTTACTAACCACGATTTCTAATTTTCTCTTGGCTATTAGAATATACTGCGCTTGCTTATTAATAACATCATTAGAGAAAGTGGTTTGGATGACTTTAAGCATTGAGTGTCTTTTGCGCTCCACCCAATAAAACTGATAAAGCTAATAAAGCTAATAAAGCTGGAATGTTATTATCCCACTCAATTAGAGTAGGTTTTTGACCAAACTTTTGAATAGTTTTTTAGTACAAATTCCACACCTGCTCACTTACTTTAGAGCCGTGGTCATCAATATAGACATCGCCTTTCTCATAAGTGTTTATCGCATACCCTGCTAGATGAATCTCAGCCACATCCTCACTATTAACAGCATTTAAGCAATCAAATACATCATAAGCAAAATTTTGACAACTGACATAAATATTATTAATATCAAGCAATGACCCGTAACCTGTTAAGCTGGACGATTGACCATTAATATCCCCCCCAATTCAAATGCTCGGAAAACAGTTTTGGCTTATATCTATTAATAGCGCGCTTTAGCTGGTTTAAATGATTCTGATTCAACTTATCGAACGAGCCTAAAAACAATCCAACGCCGTACAAACTTAATGGATAATGTTGCGCTATTTCCTCTACTTGATAAGTATGCTTACCTTGAGAGAAGAAATTTTCAGCATGTACTTCTAATCTGGCTTTTCATCAACAAATTGTACCAAATTCTGATGTCTTAATCCTATGCCAACACTATTGGATGTTATTATCAAAACTTCCGTCAAGGTTTTTTGACCCTACCAGTACTTTAGTGACACTTAAACCTTTATCAATTCAACCATTATTAATACCGCCACTCAATTCAAGAATATGTTGATAATCTATTTTGGTATCTAAAAACCTACCAATAATCTTGGTACGATTGGAGTGAGCGCAAACCAAAATAAATGGCGTACCTTTGGTCTTAACAATGTTAGATAAATTGCTTAGCCACTTTTGCATGTTGTAATTACCTCTGTTGTCAAAAAATGTTAACTTAAGTGTAGCAGGAATAATGCCATATTTATCGACTTCATCTTGTCTTCAAACATTAATAATTACAACACCTTCAGCTATTTTTTCTTCTACTTTCTTAGTTGAAAGTGTTGTAGAATCAGCAAAATCTTCTATTAGCAATTAGATTTTTTAAGTGAGCTTGAACAAGAACAAACTCATCAACAGCTCAGTGCCTAAAACAAATCAAACCACCTTGTTGTTTGATTTGTTTATCAAGTAATATTGTGTTTATTGAACCATCTTTAAAAGTAGCTATCTTAATTAAATGTTAGATGCCAATGCCCAATATATTAGCCGCCTTGTCTAACGGACAATGCACATTTACATTGACAAAGGCAAATAAAGGTTTCTTGATTAAATAGCCCTTACTTTTTACCTCTTTCAATGCCTGGTTACGCGCAACCATTATGGCAATCATATTGGCATTACTCGACCTTCTTGTCATTTGACCTTTGCCGTTTTTAAAGCCTACTATATCAAGTATTTGCTCAATCATATATTTTTTCCATTAACGTCGCAACAGGTTCAGATTCAAAAGTGCAACGTGAAGTATTTGCTCAGTGCAGTCACAATTTCATCCACAATGGAGGGTTGATTGGCGCCCGACCACATACGATTGGCAAAATTAGGATGGCTAGTATTAGGAGAATATTCTAAAATAGAAAAGATATATAAGGGGCCTTGCTGCACTATTAAATTTATACGGCAATGAATCTAGAAAAACATACGATACTCATAAGAATTAACAACAACATTATAAACGATTCAATGCTTTACCAGAATCTAAGGCTACTCTTGTTATGTCGGCAGCTTCAACTAATGAAGTGGCTTTTTTAGTGTGCCAAAGAATCAAACTAGAAGCTAAAACCAAACCATCATAAAACAGCCCTTTTTCACCCGATAAGGCAGATTTTCCTAATTTAACTGTGTAATCTGCCAAGGCTTTAATGTCACTATGTACATCTAGTTCGCTAGGAAATGAAATAGTGCGTATGTCTTGATTAATGCCCAACGACTTAGGGTCAATATCTACTCTCTCTTGCTCAACCAAGCCTTGATAAGAAATCATTAAACCTTTTTGTCGAAGTGAGGGAATTACACCACCCTCAACGCCACGAACTAACAACGATGTATCCATACCCGAAACAGTTACCAAGTGTGCATAAATAGGGGGATAAGGCTTATGCACATAACCCAAAATAGAATGCGTTTTTTTGCCACGCAATACTCCAATTAAAGTTTCTACTGTGTTAATCACACTGCGTTTAATGATTTGATTACGCAAAGGCACAAGGTTGTGTAAGCCTTGGCAGTAGTTTGCTTGATCAATATATGACCAACCAATATTGTCATCTTCAAGCCGAACTTTTGCTTGTGCAGTTGAACGGTCAACCTCTAAACCCAGAGCCTCATTAATATGTCGATGAGTGAGTCCATATTTTGGTGATACACTGTCCAAGCCATGAATAACAGTAGGCAAACCAAGCTCAGCCAACAATGGCGGTAAAAATGATGAAATTGGAACAGAGCGATTATAACCACTGTAAGGATCGCCTAAATCTACTAAATCATCAACCATAACTTGCTGTTGATCAGACTCGCTAAGAATGGCAGCAAGAATGCCCTCATTCTCTTCACGTGTTTCGTGCTTCATACGAAGTGCAATTAAAAATATAGCTGATTGCACCTCATTAACCTCGCCACGCAATATACCTTGCATGCCTGCTTTAGCTTCTTCAAAATCAATATTTTTACTCAAATCAGGGCCTGTTGCTATGCGTTGAATAATTGAGTGCATGAGTGTTCTAGATGTTTCCATAATTTTAAATATTAATATAAATTCTATTATTTTCTTGCTTGATAGGGTAAACGCATAAATTATCAACATCTATTTGTGCGCTATCCCCTGTGGTCAAATCAAAGCTAAATCCATGTAGTGAACATTTAATTCGATTGCCTTTTAAACAGCCTAACGTCAATTTAATATCTTCATGTGGACAACGGTTATCTGCACAATACAACTCACCTTGACTAAGTGTAATCAATAAATCCCTGTTCTCTACAATAACTTCAACCATTGTGCCTTCTTTTAACGCTTGGTCTAGAACTTTTACCCACATAAAATCTAAAAGAGTCTCCAAACATTATTATCATCCAATTGAGAGGCGCATTGTTTAAGTTGGTGTTTATAACGCTGTGCATTGTCATCAACACCACGCGCTATTTTTAGCAGCCATGGCTTAGCAGAATAAGTTTGTTTATTAAAACCAGCGTGTCCTTCATGATAAGCAAGGTACTGATTGTGAGTATCTGATTTATCAATACCAGAACGCTTACTGGACTGATTAATGTACCAGCCAATAAAGTCTATAGCATCGTCAAAATCATCACGATTGGCATTTTGATTGCTCGTTTTTAGCTGATACCATTCCCAAGTTGTGTCTTTAACTTGTGCAAAACCATAGGCACTACTTGATCTAAGCCATGGCACGACGCCAAACAACTTATTTCTTGGTGGTCTTGCATCTGATGCAAAGTGCGATTCTTGATACATAATAGCCAACTGTACATGCATAGGTGAACCATACTTTTTCTCGCTAGCTTTAACCGCTTGATACCAACTCACCTGTTCATCCATTAGATGGCAAATATTGCTCACTTGCACGGCAGGTGTTGAAAAACACCCGCTAAGTGTTAATGAAATTAACGCAATGAGTAAGTATTTTTTTATCATACAAATATTTTATAAATAACAATCGCTTGAATGACAAACAAAATGACAAACATACTTTTAACAGCATTATTTGATAACGACCCAGACTCAGAATTAGGCACCTTAGCATCTTTTTCTAGATTAACATCCATTGCCACCCAACCCTTCTCAGAGTTTTGTACGCTAAACACAACGCGTGTATTAACTTTTAGACGAGATTTATTAAAAATATTTTTTTGATGAATGAAATATTTTTCACCATCATCACCCGTAATAAAACCATATCCTTTAGTGCCAAATTGCGCCACCATTCCTTTTATTTTCTTTGCCATTTTTTCTCTTATTTTTTACGCAAACAATACGTTGCTTTTTCAAAAAAATCAACATTTACACGTTGAAACTTGGGCTCATTTTTAATGTCATTAAAACATTGTAACTGCTGACATTCAAACCCTTTAAAAAGTAAAACTACCTCCGCCTTATTAACCGCATAAGGCGGTCCACTCATTTGTGATTGAGGATAATTTAAGGTTAATAATAGCATCCTGCAATCAGCAGGTATTATAGCGTATAAGTGAGATGCATATTTCGCTCTTAAAGCCAAAGGTAGTGCGATTAAAGACGCTCTATCATACACAGCACTAACATGATTCAAAATACTGGTATCAAAATCAAAATAATCATCACAATAAATATCAACGCTTTTTCCACATAATGGCACAAATACACAAGCATTAGTACTTAGTTTTAAACAAGCAATAAATTCAATTAGTCTTGAGTTAGGTTGATTTTTATGCCAGCCTATTTTCCATTCGTGCCAGCACGTTATCCAATCAGTCATATATAATAATAATCCATGATAAAAAGAAAAACAATTTTACAATGGCTACTGGTTATTATTGCTATTTTTAGTTTTCGTGCTTATCAGCAACATAACTTGAGTAGTGGCATTGTACCAAGCTTTAATAGCAAGACTTTAAGCGGAGCGATTGTTTCATCACACTCAAGTGAGCCAACTTTAATACACTTTTGGGCGACTTGGTGTGGCATTTGCCAACTCGAAAATGACAATATTCAGAATATAAGCCGTGATTATAGAGTGCTTAATATTGCCATGCAATCTGGCTCTGATACTGATTTGCAAGCATACGCACAAAAGCATGATATGAAAACAGACATTATCATTAATGATAATTCTGGCTCTTTAGCAAGGCTACTTGGCGTTAAAGCTACGCCAACAAGTTTTTTCATCTCAAAAGATAGTCAAATTAAATTTAGCGAGGTGGGTTATGTGAGTACACTGGGTTATCGCTTAAGATTATGGTGGATAAGTTTATGAACATACAAAACTGGCATTCAAGCATCAAAACATTACTTGAAACACATTCAATGATTGATCTAAAACAATTTTTACAACAACAAAAACAAGCCAAAATAGTTATTTTTCCCCATTCTAAAAACTGGTTTAAAGCGTTTAAGTTAACTGCGTTTGATAAAGTTAAGGTTATTATTCTTGGACAAGACCCTTATCACGGATTAGGGCAAGCTCATGGTTTGAGTTTTTCAGTCGCCCAAGGCGTAAAAAAACCACCATCGCTTGGCAATATCTTTAAAGAGTTACATCATGATTTAAATATTGAGCCCAGCCAAAGTGGTGATTTAACACACTGGGCAACACAAGGTGTTTTACTACTTAATAGTGTTTTAACTGTCGAAGCTCATCAAGCAGCTTCCCATGCTAATCAAGGTTGGGAGGTATTTACTGATGGTATTATTAGAACTTTAAGCGAAGAAAGGCAACATTTAGTGTTCATGCTTTGGGGTGCTTATGCACAAAAGAAAACGGTACTTATTGATAAGGATAAACACTTAATTCTTACTACCACGCATCCTTCTCCTTTATCAGCACATCGTGGTTTTTTAGGGTGTCGGCATTTTTCAAAAGCCAATGATTATCTTAAAATACACAATCAACAAGCAATTAATTGGTCATAATGAAATTAGTTATTGACAATACTTGCTATGCCTATAAGGAAATTTTTGACTGTTTTGGTGAAATTACTGCCATTGCTGGTAGAGATATTAACGCCAGCTCGGTTAAAGATGCAGATGTATTAATTGTACGTTCGCGCACCCAAGTTAATCAGGCGTTATTGAGCGGTAGTCAGGTGAAGTTTGTCGGTTCAACAGTTGTTGGGCTGGATCATGTTGATCAAGACTATTTAAAGGCCAAGGGTACTCAATTTTTCTCAGCCCAAGGTTGCAACTCAATGGCAGTAGCTGAGTTTGTGATAAGCACCATTGTTAATTTAGCAAATGAGTTGAATTTTAACTATCAAAAGAAAACTTTGGGTATTATTGGTGTCGGTAATGTGGGCACAAGATTGGCAGAAAAATCCAAGTTGATGGGCATTAAAACCTTGCTGAATGATCCACCACGCCAAATGCATGAAAGTCTAGACAACTTTGTTGATTTAAATACAGCATTAAGCGCTGATATTGTCACTTTCCATACACCATTGACCGTTGATGGTAAGCATCCATCCTATCAACTACTTAATGAAAATAATTTTCATCACATCACAAATAAAACTATTCTTTTTAATGCAGCACGTGGCGGTGTGATAAAAGAAGCAATATGGCAAAAGCATAAAACACTTGCTAATATTATTGACTGTTGGGAAGACGAACCTAACATCAACCCAAGTTTACAAAATACTGCCTATTTAGCCACGCCACACATCGCCGGACACTCAGTTGATGCAAAATTTATGGGTAGTTTTATAGTATATAAAGCATTATGTGCTTTCTTAGGTGAGAAAGAAGATAAAAATATCAGAAATTTAATTAATTCTGGTGAATTATCCATAGATGGGGGTAATTTAAAAGACACTTTAAATGAAATTTATGATTTTCAACAAGATGCAAACGCCATTAAAGATATCAACAACTTTGAAGACTATCGTAGAAACTACCCCATTCGTTATGAATGGCATCATTTTAAAAGCAAAACTGCCCTTCCGATTGCTTAACCTTTAAAACAAGGTTGTTTAGAATATTTATCCAGTTCAACGGTTTTGTTTTTAAACAACTCAGAATTGCTTACATGATGCATAGAAATAACTTCATTAGAAGCCTTTGTCATTTTATTAAGAGTTTTGCTTTTTCCTGTCCGTGACATTGAGTGCCACTGTGTCAAAAGTCTAACATTGTTAACTGGATCATTATCGGTACGGTGAGTAACTTTAATATCTACCAACTTTTCTTTAACTTGAATTCTAGGCTGCCAAGATTCATCAATATCCATTTGTTGCCAAATATCATCTGCTGATTGATAATCAAATCCATCAAGTCTTAATTCTTTAGCAAGTAAGCAAATAATTTCCCAATCAGGTTTCGAATCGCCAGCAGGTGGTAAAAAGGCATTTTGTTTTAAATATCTACGTTCTGAGTTTCTTATGTGCCCTATTTTTTCTGACCAACTGCATGCTGGCAAAACGATGTCTGCATCATCAGTAGTTAGGGTTCTTGTAAAATCAGACACAATTAATGTCTCAAATTGTCGATAGTTAATCATACTATGTGCAGGATTTGTTGCCATTACCCATAAGGTTTTAATTTGATTACTGGAGAAAAATTCAGTAGCAGTTAAATCATTGGTTCGTATGCCAATTTCACGACCACCCATGGCGTTACATTGTCCTGTTAAAGACAACACGCCACAACCAGGTTTGTTGATATTACCAGTGATAATATGTGCATTAATCAAAGCATTGACCTTGTCAGTTGCATCGGTTGATTGGGTTAATCCTTGTGAGTAAACACTGAGTACTTTTTTGTCTTTAAACCAAGACTGGTGTGGTAGGTTATTAATAATACCCATGTCTTTGCCAGGTTCAACTTGAATAAATAAATCAGATCTTTTAGCTGTGGTACTTTCATAGACATCAACACAAACCACAAAAGCCTTGGATTTTTTAATATGGTTAAACACAATAGGGTGACAATCCGCAGTATTACTGCCAATAATAAAAATAGTTTGTGCTTGATAAATATCATCAAATGACACAGGTACAATATCAGCACCATAGGCTCTTTTATTGGCTTCAACAGTAGAGTACATGCACAACCTTGAATTACTTTCAATATTGTCAATGCCGTAAGCTTCTGAAAATTGTTTAGCAACATAAAAATCTTCCATTAACATTTGTCCGGACAAGTACAAAGCTATTTGATGTTTTGGTGTTGATCTAAACGCTTTGGCCATGGCTTTAATGGTCTTGTCCCAACTGCCTAATGATGGATTAATTAATCTCGCATTATCTGTGCCTACTGTTTCTAATAAAGTCTGCCCTTTAATACAAAGCATGCCTTGATTAACAGGAGAGTCTTTGTCTCCTGTTAATTTTAATACAGATCCCGTTCGGGTAATTTCAATGCCGCATCCCACACCACAGTAAGGACAAGTTGTCTTAAAATTCATCATTCTTTTCTTTTACTTAATAGCCAATATTAACAATAAAATAAAATTTAACGCAAGCAACAGTGTATTTAATGGTCGGTATTTTGTTAACTTTGATTTTGATTGTTTGTTCTTTTGAGGTAATAAAAATACTGAATTTGGATGTTCCAAATCATATAAAAATTCTGATAAAGCCTCATACCTTTGCGTATAATCCAGGCAACACGCTTTGCGTATAGCACCATCAATCCACACAGGCAAATTTGAATTGTATGTCAACACTGGCTCATAAATTAAATTAGATAGTTTCTTAATATTCAGACTCTTATCTAATTTATTTTGATAAGGCAGATGAGATGAAAACATCTCATACACAATCACACCTAAACTAAATTGATCAGAGGCTTGTGAAACACTTTCATTTAAAATTACCTCTGGTGCAGTATAACCTTGCGTGCCCTGATTACCTATGAAATTAATAGGGTTAACCAATTCTGCCACACCTGCAATTCTAGCTGAGCCAAAATCAATAATCTTAATTTGACCAATTTCATCAATCATAATATTTTCTGGCTTTAAATCACAATGCAACATTTCTTGACGGTGAAATGCTCGAAGCCCTTGAATAATTTGCTTCACAAAATTAACCACCATTTCAATATCAGAATGCTTATTTTCATCCATCCACGCTCGCAAAGTTTGTCCTTTAACATACACCATGGCATAAGCCAAAAAGTTAGCCTTTTTATGACTGTTATAAATTTTAACGACATTCGAGCTGTGCACTCGTTGCCCTACCCACTTTTCATACATAAAATGTTGTAAGTATTCTGGATCATCTTCAAAATTAACAGAAGGGGTTTTAAGGGCAACTAACTGCTCAGTATTAATGTCTTTAGCTAGATAAAGTTGCATTTTTGCACTTGAAATAATTAAAGATTCTATCTCAAAGCCATTGATTTTCATTCCCTTGGTTAACTCAGGTGGTACAGGTTTTTGGGTTAATTCATCAAATACTTCACTTAAATTTTTTTCTGGCAGTTGCTCAATCGTTATGATCATAGCCGAGGCATTATCTTGAGAGTCTTGCTTAATTGCTCGCTCAACAATCTTATCAGCAGACGAGGATTTGTTCATTAATGTTGCTAGCAATGCATCTTGTAAATAATCATGCACACCATCAGTTGTCATTAAAAATTGATCACACAGTTCAAGATCAAAAGTTTGGTAGTCAACATTAATGCTTAGATCAAAACCCATCGCCCTTGATAGATAGGTTTTTTTCTTGTTAAAGCTTAAAATATGGTCTTTAGTCAGTTGTGTTAACACTCCTTTTCTATAACGATAGATTCGTGAATCTCCTACATGAAAAATATGTGCTATATTTGATTTAATAATAACTACACTAAGTGTAGATAACATGGATGAAATTTCACCAAAACGCATTGATTGAGAATATAGCCAATTATTAAGTGCTGAAATGACTTGACCAGCTGAATGCTCAACACTCCAAGATTCAGGGGTTGAATAATAATCACTTAAAAAACCCTTAACACAACAGCCGCTTGCTTCTTTTGCTCGCTCGCAAGCACTCACACCATCGGCAATAACGCCTACAATCCCTTTATATTCTAGTACTTGAGGATTGGGTACATAATAGGCGCAGGCATCTTGATTTTCCTCCTTAACACCTCTCATGCAATGTGAATTAACAATAACTTTTAATTGTTTCATAACTAATTTAGCTTGATTATTTCAACCGTGCCATCGTCTAAAATCTCAGTCATATGTCCTTTCGGCTCTTCTAAAAAGAGAACAATCAGTACTAATACTACCGCACTAACCATTCCAATTAGTATAAAAAACTCATCATAATCTACCAAAGAATTTACAGTTAAGAATAATACTGCACCCACATTGCCAAATGCACCTGCCATGCCTGCAATCTGACCTGTTAGCCTTCTTTGAATCAGTGGCACCATGGCAAATATTGCACCTGAGCCTGCTTTGGAAAAAATACCACCAACAATTGTCAACACTACCACTAAATAGATAGACCAACTTTGATCCACGTTGCCTAACGCTAAAAAACTTAAAGTAATGCCAGAGAAAAGGACAACTAATGTTATCTTTCGGCCGTATTTATCACTCAAATAACCACCACCTGGCCTGGCAAATAAATTAATAAATGGATACACACCTGCCAATAAGGCCGCTGTAATTTTGGGCAACTCAAACCAATCAACATAAAACATAGCCAAAACTGAAACCACAGCCAATTCAGTACCAAAAGTAACCAAATAAGCCCAATCCAAAATCGCCACCTGTTTAAATTTATATTGATGTTGCTTAAGCACAGAATTCTTTAAATACTGTACATTAACAGTCCAAGTTTTAAACATTTGAAAAACAAACATCAATACCAAAACAATATACACGCTAAATTCCACATTTGATGAAATCATATTCATTTTTTTAGGTGATAATTTCCAAGTGAGTAGCGACAAAGCAAGGTATAAGGGTATGTTCATTAAAATATACAACACCAAATCCGAATAGCTACTCACTTCCATTATGCCCATTTTTTTAGGCTTAAAATAAGTTGATCCTTTGGGCGTATTGGCAACATTAAAGTAATAAAAAATCCCATAACCTATTGCCAACACACTAGCAATGGTAATCGCATAACGCCAACCATCAATTTCGCCAAAACTACTTGCGATAAAAGGTAATGACAGGGCTGCACCCGCCGAACCAAAATTACCCCAACCGCCATAAATACCTTGTGTGGTACCCATTTGTTTTGCTGGAAACCACTCAGAAATCATACGAATACCGACCACAAATCCAGCGCCAATAAAACCTGACAAGAATCTAAGCAGAGCAAGTTGTTCGTAAGACTGCATCCAACTAAATGCAATTGAAATAAGCCCGCCTAAAACTAAAATAGAGGAGAACATAATTTTAGGCCCAAATTTATCAACCAGCATACCAACCACAATTCTTGCTGGAATAGTCATTGTAACATTAAGAATCAACAGCACTTTTGCCTGTTGATCGCTCAATGATAAAGCTTGTTGTATGAATGGCATCATTGGCCCGAGGCTAAGCCATACAACAAAGGTCATAAAAAAAGCAAACCAAGTTAAATGTAAAATGCGATACTTACCCTTAAATGAAAATAGATTGAATTTATCTTTCATCATTAACTCCTTATATTATGCTGAACGCCTATGGTCTGTTGTTTCCCATGGATTTTTAATGGTTCTGGGTAGCAAATCTGCGTAATGTTTGATCATTGAAGGCGTCTCTAGTTTGGATTGAATATAGTCTAGACCCACGCGCTCTTCAAAATGCATCACGCGTTCAAGATAATTAGCCTCAATACGATATAATTGCACAAAAGCCTTAAGATACTCAATCACCTCTTCTTCAGTTTCAAAAAATCTGTCTTTCAAACAGGCCTTAGTTCGAATCCCGCAAGCACCTGCCACATGAATTTCATAACCTTTTTCAGTACAAATCACACCAAAATCTTTAATCGTAACTTCGGCACAATTACGGGGGCAACCACTCACCCCCATTTTAAATTTGTGTGGCATAAAGTGTGACCAGACAGCATCTTCCATTTTAATAGAAAGCCCCATAGAATTTTGCGTACCCATCATACAATGATTTATGCCAACACAAGATTTACATGTTCTAGTGGCTTTACCATAAGCATAACCAGCTTCCATGCCTGCCTCGGTCATCTCATCCCACATATCGTTTAAATCTTCCTTGGGAATACCTAATAAATCAATGCGCTGCCCGCCAGTTACTTTAATCGTGGGAACATCATATTTAACAGCAATATCAGCCAACGCCTTAAGTTCTTTAGGTGTTGTCAATCCACCTTGTATTTGTGGCACAATAGAATAAGTGCCATCTCTTTGCTTATTGGCATGCATTTTTTCATTATGCGGTCGTTCATCATCATTATGGAGATACGCTTCATTAAACTGTGAAGATAAATAGTAATTAATGGCAGCACCACAAGCCTCGCAAGTGTTGTCAAAATCAAGTGCACTTCGAATGTCATTAACACTAACAACTTTATCTAATATTCTAATATAGTGACGCACTTCTTCTGTTGAGTGTTTTGTACAATCACACAAGGCATCTTTACTTAATATTTCAGAACCAGTAATAAAGCTAAATACTTCTTTAGCTACTGAAGTACAACCACCACAACCTGTCGCACAATTTGTTTCTTCTTGTAATACCTCAAAAGTATCACAACCACCTACCACTGCACTTACAATGTCGCCTTTAGTAACACCCATGCAACCACATACTTGTTCATCCTCGGCCATCTTCTCAACACCTTTGGCGCCTGTGCTTGAGTCGTCAATATTAATATCACCAAATAGTAAAGTTTTGCGAATGCTGCTAATGTCTGTTGCTTTTTTGATTAAGTCAAAATAAAACAACCCATCTGTTGAATCGCCAAATAAAACTGCACCAACCAATTTGTTATCTCTAATAGACAATCTTTTACGAGTGTTAAGTGCATGGTCCTTTGAACACATGACCTCATCTTCAGGATTATCAAACTCCCCTGCTGAGAAGACATCCACACCTGAAATTTTCAGCTTGGTAGAAATATCTGAGCCTGTGTACATACGATGAGACACCTCACATATCTGCTCAGCACACACGAGCGCCTGTTCAAACAGTGGTGCCACCAAACCATACGATATGCCTCGGTGCTTAATACACTCACCCACTGAGTAAATAGCGGGGTCGGAAGTCATCATTGTATCATCCACAATAATACCTCTGTCTGTCTGTAACCCTGCAGCTTTGGCTAAAGAATCTTCAGGAATAATGCCTACCGACATAACAACCATATCAACATCCATTGCCGTTCCATCCTCAAATTCTAAGGCTTTAACTGTATTTATTCCAATAATTTTATTGGTTATCGTACCTAGCTTGAATTTAATATTTTTCTGTTCTAATACTTTTTGCAACAAGCCACCAGATGAAGCATCCAGTTGCATATTCATAATAGAATCCATGTTACCAATCACAGTGACATCAAACTTTAACTCATTGAGCCCATTAGCAGCTTCAAGCCCTAATAAACCCGTGCCAATTACTGCTACTTTTTTAGCTTGAGCAACTTTTGATTGCATATACTCAACATCATAAATATCTCTAAACGACACCACACCTTCTAACGTTTTACCTGGCAATGGCAAAATAAAAGGCCTTGATCCTGTGCAAATCACCAATCGATCGTATACTACTGAATATGATCCTCTCTCATTGGTTAATAAAATACTTTTATTTAATCTATTAATAGATGACACCAAGCAACCTGGCTTAAAGGTAATGTTATTTTGAGAAAAATAAGACTCATCATGCGTCTTTATATCTTCAAAATCTTTCTCCCCTGCTAAAACAGGTGAGAGCATAATTCTGTTATATGGTAATACCTTTTCCTCACCAATAATGGTGATTTGATACATCAGTGGATCAATTTTTAACACCTCATCAACCACCTTCATGGCACTCATTCCCGACCCAACTATGACTAAATTTTTCATGCTATTTTCCTGCCTTGTTTTAATGTTTTATACTTTTTATAAAGCAAAAAAGTCGATTGTCATATTTATATAGATAGACAGAAAAATACAATAATCAGCTTCAATACCCAACTGCTAACTCTACTTTGAAATTGACGAAAAAAAACGTTTACTTAACAATCCCATCAAGAAAAATTAAGTAAACGTCTGTGTTCATTAGCTACCCTTCATTAGGCAACTGCGTGAAATTATATCAAAAAATTAAGCTCAAGTGGCTTAATTTATTATAATATTTTTATTACTAGGGAGTTTTTAACATGGATAAAATAATCATACAACAACAAGATTTTAACTTAACAACAGAGATAGCACTGGTCAAAAACAACGATTCTGATATTGGCGCAGTGGTCAGTTTTATTGGTTTTGTACGTGATTTAGATCACAATCCAATTCAAAAAATGACGTTAGAGCATTACCCTGGGATGACTAAAAAAGCACTAAAATCCATTGTTGGTGAAGCCAAAAAACGTTGGTCTACTGGCAATATAACTATTATTCATCGTGTGGGTGATTTGAATATTAATGATCAAATTGTATTGATTATTACCAGTAGCAAACATCGTCAATCTGCTTTTGCATCTTGTGAATTTATCATGGACTATTTAAAAACTCAAGCACCTTTTTGGAAAAAAGAATACACTCAAAACAAAAATAAATGGGTTAAAGCTAAAAGTAGTGACAAAAGCCAAAAAACCCGTTGGGAATAATCTTACTACTTAATCTTAAAATCTTCAGGTGAATTTAAGTTAATAAACATATCTACTTGGTCTGAAAAATCAACTTCTTGTGCATGATTACTCTTAAACCACATGCTCATTTTACGATTACCTTGTGCTAAAAATTCGCTCAAATTACCTTTTAAACTGACACTAATTAATGAAAAAGTAGGGTGCATTTTTTGTCCCTGTATTGCCACGCAAATACTCACATCAGATTGTTGCATATTTTTTAAAAATCTAACCACAAGACTTTGATTAATAAATGGCCCATCACACGGCACGACCAATAAATATTTTGTCTTGACTTTAATCAAAGCCGATAAAATACCAGCAAGTGGTCCCTGAAAGTCAGGCAAACTATCAGTAATAACCTTACCAAATTTTTGATATGCATCAAGATTTCTATTGGCACTCACTAATATACTATGTACATCTTGATAGATAATATCAACCACATAACTAATCAAAGGCTTGTTGTTAAATAAAATTAAACCTTTATCCTGATGGTTCATACGCATGGCCTGACCACCTGAAAGTATGACAGCAGTGATGTCACTTTTAATAATGCTTTTCATATGGGTATGTTGTTGTCGAATGTATAGGCTGTATGATACAATCAAACAATTAACTTTAATTATAAACTATAAAATTTACCATGGACAACCAAGAAGTTGATTGTGGAGGATGCGACACAATACCACAACCCTTACTTTCTATTGATGAGGCCTTAGAAATATTAACAAGTTCTGCTAAAGTTACTAATAGTACTCAATTAATAGAACTTGATAATACATTAAACAGAATGCTGGCTATTGATATACATGCCAATATTTCTGTTCCTAGTTTTGATAATTCTGCCATGGATGGCTACGTTATTAATCTTAAAGAAAATCAAATAAATACATCAGGTGGATTTACATTTAAAATTAATGATCGTATTCCTGCAGGCAGCATTGGAGATACACTAGCATCAGGCTGTGCAGCACGTATATTTACAGGTGCTCCCATACCAAAAGGTGCCAATACAGTGCTCATGCAAGAGGAATGCGAGTTGATTGAAAACAAATCAAAAATTGAAGTTTATCGACCTATTTCACTGGGTGAAAACATCAGGCCTATAGGTAATGACATCCAATCAGGTGATGTCATCTTACCCAAAGGAAAACAACTACAACCACAAGATATTGCGCTGGCTGCCTCTGTGGGCATAAACAAACTTAAAGTGTTTCATAAAATTAAAGTCGGTGTATTTTTCACAGGTGATGAGTTGGCCAAGCCTGGAGATACATTACAACAAGGGCAAATTTTTAACTCTAATCGCTATTCATTAGTAGCATTACTAAACAAGCTTGGTTGTGAAGTTATCAACTTGGGCAATATTAAAGACACCTTTAATGCCACTTGTGATGCGCTAGAGGCATTAAAATCTGACTGTGATTTAATCATAACCACAGGTGGCGTGTCTGTTGGTGAAGAGGATTATATTAAGTCTGCTATAGAAGAATTAGGCCAATTAAACTTGTGGCGCATCAAGATAAAGCCAGGCAAGCCATTTGCTTTTGGCAATCTAGGGCATTGTGCTTTTATTGGACTGCCAGGCAATCCAGTTTCTGCCATAGTGACTTTTTTACTCTTTGCTCGACCTTTCATTAAAAAAATGCAAGGTGCAACTCACTATCTAAATACTGCTTTTAAAACTCAAGCAAACTTTGATTGGCACAAGCCAAAACCCAGACGTGAATTTGTGCGTGTACGCCTTGACCATGCAACCTTCCCCACTAAGGCCAATTTGTATCCAAAACAAGGCTCTGACGTGCTTAGTTCCATGGTGTGGGCAGATGGATTGATAGAAATTCCAGAAAAAACCACTGTTAAACGAGGTGAAGTTCTAAACTTTTACCCACTAAATGAGATGTTATCATGAGTAATAAATTAACCCATATTAACCAAAAAGGTCATGCACAAATGGTTGATGTGTCTGATAAACAAGTTACCATACGTGAAGCCACCGCCATGGCGGTGGTTAGTATGAAACAATCAACCCTTGAACTGATATTATCTGGCTCAAATGCTAAAGGAGATGTACTCGCTGTAGCGCGTATTGCTGGCATCTGCGCTGCAAAAAAATGCTGGGATTTAATTCCACTTTGCCACCCCTTAATGTTGTCAACAATAACGGTTGAGTTTACGCCTAATGAAAAAAATAGCACGATTGAGATTAAAACGCTTGTTAAACTTGACGGCAAAACTGGCGTAGAAATGGAAGCACTCACCGCAGCAAGTGTAACAGCACTAACTATTTATGATATGTGCAAAACAGTAGATCGTTTTATCAAAATTGGAGAAATTCAATTACTAGAAAAAAAGGGCGGAAAATCTGGCCATTGGATAAGCGATACACAGCAATCCAAACGAAAACTTGAGAATGCCTAAGTTAGTTGACAAATTTAGTAGAGAGATTAACTACCTAAGACTCTCGATAACTGAACACTGCAACTACCGATGTTTTTATTGTCGTGATGATGAACACACTCCAAATTGCAAACGTGAAGACATTCTAAGTTATGAGGATATTGAAAAAATCGTTCAACTTTTTGCACAGTTAGGCATTACCAAAGTTAGATTAACAGGGGGCGAACCGCTACTACGAATAGATATTTCTAAAATTGCTAAACTCATCAGTCGTATTGATGGTATTAATGATGTGCCTTTATCAACCAATGCACATCTATTAGAAAAATTTGCTGGAAAGCTTTATCAAAATGGCATTAATAGAGTGAATATTTCTATTGATTCATTGATTCCTGAAAGGTTCGAGAAAATTACTCGTGGTGGCGATTTAACACAAGTTATTAAAGGCATTGATGCAGCAGTACAGGCAGGCATGAGTCCAATTAAAATTAATGTGGTGGCAATGCGTGGCGTTAATGATGATGAAATTGAATCAATGATTGATTTTGCCATTAATAAAGGTATTGATATCCGCTTTATTGAAACCATGCCAATTGGATTGTCAGGCATAGAAGCATTTACTCAACACATTAGTGAAAAAAACATTTTTTCTAAAATCAACAAACACCTAAACAATCAATTAACCCCTATTGCATCTAATAAAAATTCCGGTCCTGCTCATAATTTTAAAATTAAATGCACAAACTCTACAGTAGGTATAATTAGCGCTGTATCGAACCATTTTTGCCAAACTTGTAATCGTATTAGGCTGACTGCCAAGGGAGATTTAATCTTATGCCTAGGGCAAGAAGACTCAATTTCTTTAAAAGATGCTATACGTTCAAATTTAACAGATGATGAAATTAAACGCATAATTCTAAATGCAATTAATAAAAAACCTGAAAAGCATGAGTTTAACTCTATTATTGACAATATTAGCAACCAACAAATGGTAGAAATTGGTGGATAAAATAGTACTTAAAGAAATTTATTATAAACAAATTATGAAAATTTTATATTTTGCTTCACTTAAAGAGTCCCTTAAACTGTCTAGTGAAGAGATTACTCTTGCTACCGACAGCACAACAGCACAATTAAAAAAACAACTTATTGACAGGCACGGCGAGCATCATTTTCCAAATAATATTCTTTGTGCAGTTAATCAAGAAATTGCCAATGATACGGTTATTATCAGTGAAACAGATGAAGTGGCCTTTTATCCACCAGTAACTGGCGGATAAAACAATACCCTTAGTTTCTTACGAATAACCCGATTACAAAAAAATACAAATAATCTTCAAATGAATTTTTATCTCTAAAACTGCCTACCACAATAGCGACAACAAGTAATATTAAATTAAAGAATTAAAAAAAATGAGCGTGATAATAAAGGCGTAACCCAACTGATGTATTGCCTCACCGCCAATAATGGCAGTCACTACTGTTGCAACCACCAGGTGGATGCATACATTTTAAAAAATGCATGGTAGTAAGTGCAAGTGAGATGGCAATTGAAGTCTCGCTAACAACATATCAGCAATTAAATAAAAACAAACAACACCCGCTGCAACAGAAACACTATACACTATACCCCACCAATTAAGTTCCACGGACGAGAAACTAAAGCTTGTGGCAAACCAAATGCCAACATTGTGAAGCACCAGTTGGAGTGATAATTAAAGGGAAGTCGATACTTTGTAGAGTAACATTAGAGAAAAATCTAGCCGTAACAACTGCTATGAACGCACCTATGGCTGATATTAATAATTCTTTATTGTGCATAGCCACCAATCATATGGGCTGGGCTGGTAATTATTCTAGTTACTGAATTATGAATACCACCTCTAAAGCCTAATTTTTCTGCCACAGGCGTGGTAGTGATTTTTTCTTGAGCGTAATACATAAGTGACATACCTTCTGGCACCCTTTGTGATACTACAGCTCTTGTTACAATCATGCCATTAACATTGTATAATTCAATCCAATCATTGTCTATCACATCAATCTTTCTGGCATCAATTTCACTTATCCATACTACTGACCAGCATGATTAAGTGTAAGCATTAATAAATTATCAGAATAAGTAGGATGAATACCCCATTTTTGATGCAGTGTAATCCAGTTTAGGACAATTTGAGAACGTCCATTATTATTTTCATTGATAATAGGTGCAACTGTTTTGGTATTAATAGGCGGCTTATAAGTACATAAATTTTCACCAAAATCTACCATCCATTTATGGTTTTGATAAAACTGCTGCCTACCTGTTATTGTCCGCCAAGAAATGTATTCATGTACATTGGTATAACCTACATTATAACTAACATGTTCATCTTCAAGTCCTGACTAAGTCGGTGACGAGATGATTCTTCTAGGCTATACTTGTATATCTCTAAACCTAATTTTCTCATCTTCTTTAAGTTTTGCTAAGTGAGTATGGATCTCTACTTATTATTTTCCCCAATACCTCCCAAGCTTTAACAGCAACCTGTCCATTGATTTCAGACGCTAAAAATAAAATAACTTCAGTTGCATCAATATCAGTTTCTATTTTTAGGCGATCCTTTAGAAACATCTTCTTCCCTAACAATTTGATTCAAACCACCCAATAACATAACCTCATCTTCGGTATTCCAAGCGATATCTTTGCCACCATTGTCTATCTTAGACATTAGCGAGTCCTAGTGAGGTAAACTTTTTATAAGTATCTGGATACAAACAAGTGGTTGACATTCTAAAATCAAGCGTTACAAAGCAAATCAACCTTGCCTTCTGCGCCTTCACGCCATTTAACTTTAAATGCCTTCTTATCTGTTTCGTTGTCTAGTGCTGCATTTTGCGCACCCAGTAAATATTTTAATAAATACTCATGACCTTTACCACTAGAATCTAATAAACTAGAACACCAAATAAACATGTTATGAGGAAAAAAATTGGATTATCAGGATCTTCATAAGAAAACTTCAAGTCTTTAGATTTGAGTTGCTAAACAATATAATCCTTAACTCCATGTCTGCTTTTTCTGCTTGCTTAGTAATTTCTAATGGATTTTCTTCAAACTGTGGCGCAGAAGGCAACCAGCCCATTCTTTCACTGCGAACATTACAACCTATCATAGAATAGCTTTCCCAGTGTTTTTTATCAGCTAATGGAGACAAAATATCATCAACCTCTAGTTTTTTTATAATGCCACTGACTAGAATGATTATAAAAGAATGAAGTGCCATTCATATGGCGGGGTTGGACCCCGATGCCAATTCAGCACAAATGTCAATGGCTGCCATCCTGTTTGTGGACGAAACTTTTCTTGACCCACATGATGAGACAAATCACCACCTAATTTACTAATGCAACCACACATCATTAGCTATTAATAATGCCACGATAAATCATATCCATATGGTAGCAATGGTTAACAGCAACCCTTAGGCTCATGTGGTCTGGTAAATCTGGACGACTCCTTGGGTAATTAGTTTGTTGCGTTTTCCAAGTCACCAAGCCATTTTTTACATAAATTTTCCAACTACATGAGCTCGTGCAGTTAACACTATACGTTGAACGAACAACTTTATCATGCCCCAGCAATTGCGATAAGCCCTTTCCCAATCTCTATTTTCATGTACCCATTTCCCGTGGCCATTAGAAAAACCTTCAGGCTTTAATTGGGTAAAAATGTTACTATATCTAATAAATGACTCATTCTTATCTCCTATTTCTATCTTACTTTTTTGTTAGTTACTAAATCTTAATCGTTGAAATATTATTCTACTCAGCACTTTTGATAAAACCTTGATGTAAGTCAATAAATCAAATACTTTAGGGATAATAAACGCACCATACGCCGCTATTGCAGATGTCCAATCCAGTACAGGGCCTGCTTCTTCTTTATTAAACACTTGTGAAATGGTTCTAAAAGTAGAGCTATTACCCAAGCCAGTCATTGCAAATAACACTAAAAATAATTTGTGTTACTTTAGCACCGCTGATCTTATCAGCAATCATCCCACCAAGAGATCGAATAGAAGCATCAACAAAAACACCCATCCAAGCATAAGTGAGTGCTGATGAAGCATTTGGATTAGGAACATCGTGAACCCAGCCGTCGTTATTTAAAGTAGCAATAGCTACCGCATAAATTTCAGGTTTCATTAATGCCTTCGCACTTTCTAAGGCAATCAAACCATCAGACCCAAAAAAGATGTTGAAAACCAAAAATAACTTTTATTGATAAAGCTAGCGTAAATAACTGAGATTTATCAGAATCATCATAACTTGTGTTTAGCATTTGGTACGGTGATAATACCCCAGATTAACCATGTGGCAAAACTTTGGTACTCTTTATCAAACCATTTGGCAGTATAGGCAATACCCACAAACAAGCCCAATACTAAAAATTACCAATACTGAGTTGCATCACCAATAACTCTTTAATTGGAATGCCAATAATTGAAAACATTACCTACACAGCAAAACATGCTGTAAATGCAATAGTGTTAGCCGTTAAGAGTGAATTAGCTTGTGATTTTTGACTACTAATCATTGACAAACTCATAACCTTTCTCCTTGATTTAATTTAAAATAATTAGGGTAATTTTGCACCCAATCTAATTAAAAACCTTGGCTTAGATCAAGAAAATACAAGTTTTTTATATTAAAACAATTTGAATTTGGTTAAAATAGACTAATTAATCTATTTTTTAACAATCTCTTAAATGGTAGAATTAATCAAAAAATTAACTAACTGGTGATCTTTACATATATGAGCAAAACAAACATTAAAATTGGCTTTATTACTATATCTGATCGCGCTGCTCGCGGTGAATATGAGGATATTGGTGGTCCTGCTATGCAAGATTGGATTAAAAATACCGTACTGTCTCCTTATGAGATGGAAGCCATTATTATTGAAGACGAACAATCTTTAATTGAAAAAACCATGATTGATTTTGCTGATAATAAGTGTTGCAACCTAATTTTAACCACTGGTGGCACTGGACCTACAACACGTGATGTGACGCCCGAAGCAACGCACACTGTATGTGAACGTATCTTTGATGGCTTTGCGCAGCAAATGCGTAACGTATCATTGCGTACGGTTCCTACGGCTATTTTATCCCGCCAAACGGCAGGCACACGTGGCAGTAGCTTAATTATCAACCTGCCAGGTAAGCCAGCTGCAATTGCGGTATGTTTAGGTGCAGTATTTTTGGCAGTGCCCAAATGTTTAGAATTGCTTGATCAGTCTAATATTCAGATTGATTTGGATTTTGTAGAACAAGAGTTTGAGTAAAAACTAACTGGCATTTTTTCCTAAAATATAGGCGTCTACCAACGCCTTAGTGATATTGTCACTACACTCTAGTTTGGGAATGTGCTGCTGGATAATACGCTCAATGACTGGTAAACATTCTACCTTTTGGTATGCTTTTTTTAATAATACTAAATCCAAAACACCTTGACTAACACATCCTTGAACACATCCTTTTTCATTGGAAAAAACAATAGTTTGGTCCATCATTATTTCTAATTGATAAGAGTGTAAATCAATATTGTTGGATTGTGCAATGGATAAATAAACACAATGATAAAAATCCTCATGGTAAATAATATGGTCAATATCTATCACATCTTTTAATTCGTAATGCTGACCTTGATAATCAAAATCAATATTAACAGTAACCGTATTAATAAACATTATTTGGTCAATGATAAAAACAATTTTGGCAACTCTTGAGGCAAAGACTCAATACGATCAATCACCGAGTAATGCGAGCCAAAAATATCAGCAATATATTCATCTGCTTTTTTATCCAAACTAATACAATAAGGATACATGCCTTTTTGTTGGGCTTCTTGCACAGCTTTGTGTGTATCTTGAATTAGGATTTTTGGATCATAAACATCAATATCAGCAGGCTCTCCATCGGTCAAAATCAACATTAATTTTTTATCGCTTTGCTGTAAATCTAAATAATGTGCACCGTGACGAATAGCAGCACCCATTCTAGTAGAAAATTCGGCTTTCAAATCAGCCAAACGTGCTTTAACTGCATCGTCCCAATGCTCGTTATAGCCTTTAATATGATAATACATAACTTTTTGCCGAGTGTCAGAATTAAAACCAGCAATGGCAAAATTATCACCCAACTGCTCCACTGCCCAAGCCAACAAAGACACTGCCTCTTGTGAGAGTTCTAAAATAGTTTGTCCAAATTGCCCTACAACTTCATTTAACGACTCTGATAAATCTAACAATAATAACACTGACACGCTGCGAGAATCGTGTTCAAAATCAACATTTATTCTGGTATCGGGTTGAGAGCTATTTTTAATATCAATCACGCTACGCAATGCAATATCAAGGTCTAATTCAGCACCTTCTTCTTGAAAACGTAGGCGTTTTTTATTTTGTGGTTTAAGCAAGTCTAGCACTTTTTTAAGTTGTTTAACCAAAGTTGAATGTTTGTCTAAAATTTGCTCAATTTTTGAAGCATTAGTATGTGAATGTAATCTCTCATACACAGCCGCCCAATCAGGCTTATAAGACTCATAGGCATAATCCCATTCGTCATAATAATGTGGCGGTATTACTTCAATGCCTTCTTCATCATCTTCTTCAGATTTTTTTTGATGTTCAAAGATGTTATCCTCTTCATCAAACTCTTCGATAAACAACCACATTGAACGATTATCATCTCGATAAGTCACCTCGGTATTTTCAAAATAAATACTAGCCAATGCATCTGAAGCACTTCTTGTTTTAATTAAATACCCCAAACCAAGGCTTAAACTGTCTAATGTTCTTGTTTCCTCTGCACTCATTAACGCCTTAAATTTTTCAACATAATCTATGATAATTTGATTTTTATAAGGATGATTCTTATCAAGTAGCGCACGTGTGAGCATAATAGCGCGGTGCCTCAAGCAAGATTGATGCTTATCGTCACAATCAAACTCATCAACAATTGGAATTAGGCTTAACCATAAATTTTTCAAACCAGGGTAAATTTGAATAGCCAAATACTCGACCCGAGCATCTTCAAAAATCTCGGTAAAAAATCGTTGCTGTGGCGAAACATTGTCAGCCACAATCTTGGTGGTAAACTGATGATGTACAATCAAGTGTGCTACTAAAGCCATATAACGCTTACAAGCATTAACACCGTTTAATGGCTCATAAATATCAGGCAAACGAATAACATTGTCTTCTAAATAAGGGTGTAAATGTTCTAACTTTTCAAAATTTGGAGAGTATGGTGCGTACATGAAGTCCGTTTTCCAAAGTGCACGCTGAAACAAATTAATCTCTCGCTCAACATCACTAAACAACAAGCCTTTTCTTTGTCGTTGAAATACAGCTTTTGAATCCGCACTTGATAATGAAAAGTATTCCTCTTGCCGCTCAGGATGGTCTTGAAAATATCTTAAACCGTAATTAATCCACTCATAAATACCTTCAAATTCTAGTTGCTCCAATAAGAAATACATATTGGTAAGTATGGCTATTAATGATGGAGAGGTGTGCGTATCATGAATGCCATGTACTGAAAATGTGGTTTTACTTAAATGATATTCAATTAAATTCAGATACTCATCAAGTTGACCATTGTTTGTATGCTCAACAACATCAATAAAGCTGTTTAAAAATGGCTCAACTGCTCCTTTGTTGGGCGTTCTAGATATCTTTTGATAGGCAAAATCCACAATTTTTTGAATACTACCATCACCATAAAATTCACCTACCCAAGGCATGGTTTTCAAAAAAGCAATAGACAAAGCATCACCTTGCCCAATTTTTGCTAAAAATTCAGCGCCTTTGTAGTACTCGATTAAACTTTGTTCTGAGAGTTTTTTAGTGGCTTGTTCAATATTTGCAGCAAACACTCTTTGAACTGTATTAAAAGCACAGTTTAAGGGTTGATATTGACTTACTTCAGCCATACTATTAAAAAGCTTTTAATCAAAGATTGCATCAATTGCACCATTCATGGTGGTGCGAATTTCTGCGTCATCAGTAATTGGGCATACCAGCGCCATGTTACAGGCATCTTTCACGCCAACACCTAAGGCAATTAGTGTGCCCGCATAATTAAGTAGTCGCGTTGATGCGCCTTCATCAAGCCCGTGACCAACCAAATTACGAGTTGCATGAGCAAGCTTGACTAATTTAGTTGCAATATTAGCATCAACGCTTGACTCTTTAACAACAATACTGGCTTCTAATTCAGCGTTAGCATAATCAAAATCCATGCCAGTAAAACGTTGCTTGGTTGATTGTTTAAGATCCTTCATCAATGATTGATAACCTGGATTATATGAAATCACCAATTGGAAGTCTGGGTGTGCTTTAACAAGTTCACCCTTTTTATCCAACATTAACTCACGCCTATGGTCAGTCAGGGAGTGAATAACCACCATTGTATCTTGGCGTGCTTCTACAATTTCATCCAAATAACAGATTGCACCATGACGTGCTGCTAGTGTTAGTGGACCATCTACCCAGCGAGTACCGTTAGTGTCTAACAAAAAACGACCAATCAAGTCCGAAGCGGTAATATCTTCGTTACAAGATACAGTGATAATAGGCTTGTCTAGTTTATGAGCCATGTGTTCAATAAAACGAGATTTACCACAACCTGTCGGCCCTTTGACCATCACTGGTAATTTTGCATTATATGCTGCAGTGTATAGCTCTACTTCATTTGATTGAGTTTCATAAAAAGGCTCTAATTTAATCTTAAATTGGTTGATATCAAAATCTGACATAGCTCCATCCTAAATTTATAATGTTTATATTTTAATGCTTTATATAAAAAACCCCTGCATGTGCATGTGGCAGAGGCTTTTTATGAATTATTTGCTACAAACTTTACTTGTGAACACCTAGCTTCTCTCTCCAACCAGGATATAAAGAATCAGCATCGCTCGGGAATGACTCAAATGCACGAGCAAATTCGTTATGGTCTTTAGCAAACTCGATTGGATCTGCTTTCGCCATCCAACACTCATAAGCTTGACGTAGTGACTTAGCACCTGCCGAAGGAGAATCGATATGGCCATAAGAACCACCGCCAGAAGTATTGATTACATTGCCATGACCTAGGTTTTCAAAGAAACCTGGTAAGCGTAGCGCGTTCATACCGCCAGAAATAATTGGTGTTGTTGGCTTCATACCAAACCACTCTTGATGATAGACCGGACCATCAACACTATCACGCTCAATCATGTATGCGATGTTTCTATCATCAGCACCACCTTCCATCTTACCATAGCCCATTGTACCCACATGGATACCAGACGCACCCATAAGGCGAGAAAGTTTAGCTAAAACAAAAGCAGTGTAACCACGAACTGAAGATGGCGATGTAATCGCACCATGACCCGCTCTATGATAATGCAAGTACTGACTAGGGAAGTTACGACGTGCAGTTGTTATCATGCCACAACCACCCACATAACCATCAACTAGAAAAGCAACATGATGCGCATTTTCACCAAAAGCCTCTAAAATATATTCACCACGAGCAATCATTTCATGATAATCATCAGCGGTAATATTAGCAGAGAAAATCTTAGCTTCGCCAGTCTCATCTTGAGCACGCTTCATAGCATCAGAAACTAAAGGCATTACATCCTTCATACGAGCATAAACTTGGTTACCTTGAGGCTCATCATTCTTAATAAAGTCGCCACCTAACCAAAATTGGTATGCCGCTTCAGCAAAAGGCTTAGGGCGCAAGCCCAACTTAGGTTTAATAATTGTACCAGCAATATAACCACCTTCAGTACGTGAACGACCTAAAATATTCCATAAATCCCTAATATCAACAGAAGGACCATCAAAAATATCTAACATGGCTTTAGGCACATGAAAGTCAATCATTTGTGCACACTGAACATCACCCATGCCTTGGTTATTACCAATAGCAAGCGTCAAGAAAGACACAACCATTGCACGACCGTCAATTAAATTACGGTCAAACAAGTCATTAGGGTATGCAAGCTTCATAATGCCTTTAGCTTCATCAATTTCATACACCATACAATCCAAGTCTTTAGTAAAATCATCTGTGGTTGATACTTCAACATTTGTACCTGTGGATGATTCTGCTGCAAAGTGAGCAGCAGTTTCTAAATAACCACCAAAACCAAGCATGGGGGTCATGGTATAGGCAACAAGAATATGCTTGCCTTCAGCTAATAGCGTGTCTTCGTCTAATGACAAATCCGCGTATCTATTCGATTGATCCATGATGGACTCCTATCTATTAAAAAATGTTCATGATACAAGACACTATCAATAATGTAAAATAATATTTACTTTTGATTTTTCCAGAAATAAATTCTATCAATATGGTTAAACTACACATTGAAACGGTTATATATACAGTTTTGAAGCGATAATACGTCTATCCAGTTTTACCAAAGCTAGCAAAGAGCTTAATATTACACAACCTGTGTGTGTAAATTCAACAACTACAAAAAAAATATTGGCTCTAATTTGGTCAATATTAAAGGCAAATATTAAGCAAAAGTATCCATTCTACTTTTATTGGAAATAAACTATATCAAACCTGTTTGGAAGTGATTAACAGACTAGAACAAAGCAAATCTGATATTGAGCAAACACTAGATCCTAACTCTGGAGATCTGCAGATTGCAGTTGCCAGCACAACCAACTTATTCATTAGCCATATCTTGGTAAGATTTGAACAGCAATATTCAAAAATGACTTTTCATTTAGAAGTAACTAATCGCAAAAGCCCAGCACTTTTTCCATGGCTTTTGGGCTAAACCTAAATGAGCCCATACTAAGAACCCAAAAAGTCGCCAATAATAACTGCCACAATAAGTGACGTTAATAATGCCCATAAAAATACAGTTTTTGATAAGTGCAATCTACCCACCCAAGTAGGCAAAAGGTATAGTAGATATCAAAAATAGCAAAGTTTATTACGCAAAAAATTATAACCTCCCAAAGTGCTAACAAACAAATTAAGCGATAAAAACATCATAGGAACAACCAGTGTTGTATAAGACGAACCACCGCCCAAGCCCACGGATGAGTATACAAATGCCAGAATAAAAAATATCACTGGTAAAACAAACTCAAAATAAGGGGTTAATACCAGTTGTTATCAACTTCAATTAACCACTAACCTTACCTTCTAACTCGAACTCCTGTCTGCAGTGCAATAAATCTGCCACACAATGAGAAGAATTAGAACCCATAATTAATACTCTTTCTTAACTGAACCGTATCGCTTAATCGCTAAACCATATTATATTGATTGGCAACTAAGATAAAGGCATTTTTAAATTCACTTAAGGAATAAAACAAAGAGCTTGATTCAATTTCAATACGCATAAAAATGTTGGTTTTGTTCATCAAGATAATGGTGAGCCTCCTTAATATTATACCCTGATGCTTAAAAATAAATTGACTGACTACACAGCCACCACCAAGCCATACGCATCTGGAGATGAAATTAAAAATCTATAAACGCTCATGATAGTTAAGTCCTATATTCTGCATTAATTTTTATATAGTCATAAGAAAGATCAGTTGTCCATACACTTTCTTTTGATGCACCTTTGCCAATTTCAATGGTGATAACAATTTCAGATTTTGCCATTTGTACCTCACCTTGCGCTTCAGTGTAATGGACATTCAATTCCCCTGCTTTAATCAAACACACGTCACCTAAATAAATACTCACTTCTTCAACTTTTAAATGCGCAATATTGGCACGCCCTACCGCTGCTAAAATTCTCCCCCAATTTGCATCGGAAGCAAATAAAGCAGTTTTAACCAAAGGTGAATGTGCAACCGTATAGGCCACTTCAAGACAGTCCTTGGTGCTCACTCCACCCTTAACACACACTTCGACAAACTTAGTTGCACCTTCACCATCTTTAATAATTTTATGTGCTAACGTTTTGGTGACAATATTTAGTGATTGTTGAAACTCATCCATACAATCATTAATTTTAACGCCAGATGTGCCAGTCGCACTTAACGTGCAAGCATCATTAGTAGAGGTGTCACCATCAACAGTAATGCGATTAAAGGATTGATTAACGGCTTGAGTTAAACAATTTTGTAGTTCAGATTGAGTGGCTTCAATATCGGTAAAAATAAAACCAAGCATGGTTGCCATGTCAGGGCGAATCATGCCTGAACCTTTAGCAATACCAGTGATGGTAATCAAATTACCACCTATTTTAAATTGTTCAGAATGCACTTTATCGACCAAATCAGTGGTCATAATGGTTTGCGCCACTTGGGATAAATTGTCTTTTACTAAGCTAGAAACCAATGTAGATATATTGTCCTCAAAACAAGCCATGGGCAATGCTTGCCCAATCACGCCTGTTGAAAATGGCAATACTTCTTCAGTCTTAATGCCCAACTCTTTTGCCACCAATTCACAAACCTTATAAGAGTTTTTAAGCCCTACGCTAGCACTGCCCAAGCCCGTGCCTGCATTGGCGTTACCACTATTAATGACCAACGCTTTAATAGTATGATTAAGATGATTTTTAGCCACCAATACAGGCGCAGCACAAAATACATTCTGCGTAAAAACAGCTGCAGTTTGTGTACCTTTTTTCAAGCTAACAATAGATAAATCTAGTTTTTCAGTGTCCTGAGTGCTTGAGTTTACCGATGAATTTTGTGCACATTTAATTCCAGCATTGATTGCTGCACAAGTAACGCCGTTAATGTTTAATAAACCATCCATCTCGTATAAAAGTTTTAGCCAATTAAGACTTGTTTTTTGAATGCTATTATAAATGTATAAAGAAATAACATCATGAATTATTGTTTATAACTTTATTTTAGAGATTTTTTGAAGATTTTTGATCCAATAACTGAAATATCAACATTAGCACTGCACCAAATAGTACCATTATAAGTGCCGGTATAGCGGCTCGTTCAAACAAACCTTCAGCACTTAATTCATACACCTGAACTGCTAATGTATCCCAGCCAAATGGGCGCAATAAATAAGTGGCTGGCAATTCTTTCATCACATCAACAGCAACCAACAGACCACCTGCTAAAATTCCTGGCGTCATCATGGGTAAGTATATTTGCCAAATAAGCCGTAAGCATGACGCACCAAGCAGACGTGCGTTTTGGATAAACACGGGCTTGATTTGCTCAGCACTGGCTTTAATGGAACTATAACCAATTGCCATAAAACGAGATACATAAGCAAATAACAACAAAGCAATGGAGCCAAAAATAATATGATTAATACTTTGACCGCCAAAATATACACTGATTACTGACACTTGATTAATGCCATATAATAGCCCAACAGCCATAATTGAGCCTGGTAATGCATATCCTAACGTTGCCATACTAATCAAACCTTTAAGCCAAGGACTGTTCCTTTTACAACGACTGGGTAATGCCAATATAGTAGCAATACTCACCGTTATTAAAGCTGCTGATGTGGTTAACACCGAAGTTGAAATAATCAAATCAACATACTTAACACTCCATTCCTCACCCATAGATCCCCAACCCCAAATGATTAATTGCAACACAGGCATAGCAAAAGAAAGCATAAACACACAAAACACAAACAAACTAATCAGCCAGCCAACAAAGCCTAAAACATAGTAAGGCTTTTTATTAGACATCTCATTTGAATAATATTTTGCTTGACCACGTGCTTTTTTTTCAAAAAAAATTAAGAAGAATGCCACTAACACTAATAATGATGCTAATTGTGCTGCCACTTCAATGGAACGAAAATCACCCCAAGCCGAATAAATTGCCGTAGTAAAAGTATCAAAATTAAACAAACTAACCACGCCAAAATCAGCCAGTGTTTCCATTAACGTTACTAGTAATCCAGCAGCAGCAGCTGGGCGTGCCATGGGCAGAGATATTTTTAAAAACACACGTAAAGGACTAGCACCTAATAATTGACCAGCTTCGATTATATTAATTTTTTGACACTTAAATGAAGCGCGTACCATCATGTATACATAGGGGTAAAATCCCAATACAAAAGTAAGAATAATCGCCCATGGCCCGGTGCGAATATCAAATCCTGGCAAGCCCAACACTTCGCGCATCCACACTTGCACATAACCAGAATAATCAAACACGCCTAAATATACAAAAGCCAATACGTATGCAGGAATGGCAAAAGGCAAAAACAACGCCCACTCTAGCCATCGTCTACCGGGAAATTCTACCATCACCACCAAATATGCCAAAATTGTACCCAAAAGTGTAACACCCAGCCCTACACCAATAAGCAAAACCATAGTAGCACTGATTAAATTTGGCAATAAAACAGTAGAAAAATGTGCCCACAATTCACGCTCTGTAAACAACCACGACAAAGCCACAACAAAAATTGGCATAGCCACTAATAGTGCTAACACACTAACCCAAATTTTGGATTTAAGACAGTTTTTTTCCAAAATAATTCTTTTTAATTTCTACTAATACTATTTTAAGATAGAAAAACCTAAGACTTTCCTAAGTCTTAGGTTTTTAACATATAAAAAAGGGCCTACCTGTAACCTTTTATTTGCATTAACTTCACTGCATCGGCTTGCAATATACCCGTTTGTGCCAAATTCATTTTATCTTGTTTGAACAAGCCCCAACTTGATACCACTTCATCTGAAGCAACATTTGGATTGGCTGGATATTCTTTATTAAGCGACGCGTAAATGGCTTGCGCTTTAGCACTTGACAACCACTCTAATAATTTAATAGCACCCTTAGCATTGGTGGCATATTTTATCACGCCAGCACCTGATACATTTACATGCACTCCTGTGGTATCCTGATTTGCCCAAAATAGCTTCAATGGTACATTAGGATTTTGAGCAATTAAACGACCAAAATAATAAGTGTTTACCAAGCCAACATCACATTGGCCTGAAACAATTGCATTCATAATATGAGAATCTTTAGCGTTGGGTATGGCTGCCAAATTATTCACCCAACCACTAATAATATCACCCGCTTTATTTTTGCTATGATGATAAATCATCGATGCCACCAGTGATTTAGTGTAAATCTTTTTACTGGTTCTTAGACACAATCTACCTGTCCATTTAGCATCTGCCAAATTCTCATAGGTTGATAAGTCAGTTGGATTGACGCGCTCAGTGCTATAAACAATAGTTCTTGCACGCACTGACAAACCTGTCCATAAACCTTTAGGATCTCTCAAGTGGCTTGGAATATTATTTTCTAATGTTTGCGTTTGTACTACTTGAAATAAATCTTGTGTGGCCGCATACCAAAGGTTGCCTGCATCTACAGTCATGAACATATCGGCTTTGGTATTTTTACCTTCCAATTTCAAGCGTTCAATCAATGCACCACCCTTACCCGTTAAATACATAACTTTAATACCTGTGTCTTTTGTAAAAGACTCAAATAATGGTTTAATTAAATGCTCTTTTCTGGAGCTATACACAGTAACTGAATCTTCACTTTTTGCTTGTACTACGCCAATACTGCTTACCGCCAATGTCAATGCCAATGTTGATGGCACCCATGTTTTTATATTCATTCTTATTTTTCTCCTTATGAAAAATTGACTACGTTATGTAATTGTTAATTAATAGTCAACTGCTTATTCTTAATCATCCCTACTTTGTCAGCAAAAATAGTTGCTTCATGCTTGTCATGTGTTACTAAAATTGAAGTGACATTGGTTTTCTTTAAAATATCCCTGACCTGTAATACTAGTTGTTCTTGAAGGCTTTTATCTAAACTAGAAAACGGCTCATCTAATAATAACAATTTTGGTGAAGGTGCTAATGCACGAGCCAAGGCAACACGCTGTTGCTCGCCACCTGAAAGCTGGTGTGGATACTTTTTTTCGATGCCTTCCAACCCAATCATCAAAAGTAATTCTTCAACTCTTGCTTTTTGTTTGTTGTTTGATAAATGGTGAATACCAAAAGCAATATTTTTTTTAATATTCATATGTGGAAATAACGCATAATCTTGGAACACCATGCCTATTTCTCTTAACTCTGGCGCTATATTATGTACGCCATTGTTAGATAATTGCTTGCCATCTAAAATAACCCGTCCACTCTCTACCTCATCAAGACCTGCAATAAACCTAAGTGCTGAACTTTTGCCACTGCCACTATCACCTGTTAATGCAAAAATATCACCTGTAGCAAGACTTAAATCAAATTCACTTAAAACTTGAGTGGTCTGATAAGCAATTGATAAATGATTAACTGATAGCATTTAATAATAAAAATGATAATGATTCGTATCATTATATAAGATAACCAAAGAGAACGTCATGATTAACTAACTTTGCAAAAAGACTTTGATAGGATTCTTTTATTGTCGTCAATATCAGCCATGACAGTGTCAAAATTTTCTGATTCTACTACCAAAAAGCCCCATCATTGCCACATCTTCATGCTCTAATATGTGGCAATGATACATAAAAGGGGTATTGAGTATCAGCGTAGTGGTTAAATTTAGCAATCATCCTGACGATTTCTTCTGGCATAAGTAGCATAGTGTCTTTCCAACCACGTTCGTTTTCATTGGATGGCGTTGGATCTGAGCCATCGCCTTACTCTCTGTCAAGAATTCGAAACTGAATATCATGAATATGGAAATGATGTACAGTGTGTGCCGTTGGTAATTCGCCAAATTTCAACATCGCTTTTTTACCACTTCATTAATCACACTCATGTCCATTTGCATGCCATTAATCAAATACAACATATGCTTACCTTCAAGCGCAATGCCATTGAGTTTTTGTTTATCATAATATTCAGAACTGAAACTTTTGAGTCGTAAAATTTTATCCTTACTATTGCTTAAATCAAGTAAGATTTCTACACGTGTCTGTCGGACTTAGCAACACTCGTGTTAATGCCACAGATTTTTCTAAAAAATCGCCATCACTGGCAATTTGATAAAATGGCATATCGCCTTCAAAGCCCAAGTTATAAATTCTTGCGTTAGCACCATATAGGTACTCTTAATTTAATCACTTGGACATGAATATTTAAATAGGTACAGGTTCCTGCCATTGAGCAGAATTGTATGACCCTTCATGCCACCTGATTTATCAAAATCACCCTTGTTTAAATAAAGCAATTGGGTGTTTTCATCAAACCGCTTATCTTGAATCACTAGGGGTAAATCACCAACACCTAAAAACTGGGGCTAGCCAGCACAACAAATTTACCCATTGAGTTTGAGAGATTTAATGATAAACCCGTCATACATTTTTAGTTTGCCTCACACTTGAACCAAGAGCATGAGGCAGTGTTGAAATAATTGCTATCAGAGATAATTAACGAAGAGAGATAAGCAATACATTTCTAACCCATGTTGATTAACTTAGCCAACTTATCAAAATAAGCTAAATAATCTTTCAATTCTTTTTGTGACAATATTAAATATTCTTTTTGCATTGCATTTCTCCATCAGGTTATATTTTTTTGTTAGTAAGCATCTTCTCGTGGAGAACTCAAACACAAATGATACTCATTATTATTTGTAATTACAAGTCATCATATATACGTGAATATTGGTCACGAGCTGCTAGCTCACTTTTTAATAAATCTTGCATTAAAAATTAGCATTAAAAAAGGATTTAATTTCAACAATAAGGGCTAATCACAAGAAAAACTTACCTGATATTTTTCCCAAGAAACAATTATGCAACAACACAGATAGGCTATTAATTAGATTACCCATTATTAGCAACACACTTAATTACACCTTTCCTTGGCGGCAAAAAGAAATCTCTAATAAGCTACTATCGCCATTAGATATGGCTTAATAATTGCATATTTGCACAGAGATAACATAAAATAAGGCGATTCATTCATGATTTTTACCACTTTGGATTTAGCTAAACGCACACAAGTCAGTCAAAAAGTTACCCTTGTGGGTGCTGTTGTTGATTTTTTATTGGCGGTATTTAAAATTATTGCAGGTTTTATTGGCAATTCTGGTGCTTTAATTGCGGATGGCATTCATTCGTTTTCTGACTTATTGTCCGATGGCTTGGTTTTGTATGCCACCAAACATTCAGCCCTTGATGCTGATGAAGAACACCCTTATGGGCATAAACGCTTTGAAACGGTTGCCACGCTAGGTCTTGCGGTTATTTTAACCATTGTTGGCTTGGGTGTTATCTTTGATGCCATGACTAATTTAGCCAACCCTGTCTCACTTTCACATAGTGCGCTGCTTTTAAGCATTACCACCTTGTCAATTTTTTCTAAAGAGACTTTATATTGGTATACCTTAAAGGTGGCTAATGCTTATAAATCTGACTTATTAAAAGCCAATGCTTGGCATCACCGCTCAGATGCATTATCTTCAATTGTAGTGCTAATTGGTATTTTTGGTAGTTTAAATGGCTATCTATATTTAGATAACATTGCAACTATTGTTGTAGGTTTGATGGTTATCTACATTGCTTGGAAGTTGGGTTTAGATGCAACCAAAGAACTGGTAGACACTTCCATTGATGCGCAACAGGTGGCGCAATTAAAACATGCATTAGGGCAAATTAGTGCTGTTAACAATGTTCATTCTCTACGCACTCGAAAAATTGGACACACCATTTCTTGTGATGTACACGTGCAGGTTGATCCATTTTTAAGTGTTAGTGAGGGGCATATTATTAGTGTTAGTGTTGAGCGTGTAGCCAAAAAATGCCTAAAAGATTTAGGCGATGTAACGATACATATTGACGTAGAGAATGATGAAATTAATACGCCTTATGAAGCTTTGCCAGAACGTGCGCAAGCATTGGGAATTTTAAACAAGGCCTTGTTTAATAACGAGTGCGATAGTGAAATTAGCCGTATTCAATTACACTATTTAGAGGGTAGAATTCATGTGGATTTTTACCTGCCACTTAAATGCCTCCAGCCTGATAATAGTGCCGATAAAATACTAGAAAAATTACAAGAAACCGTTAACGAACTTAAGAGTTTTGGCAAAACTAAGGTTTATTTTAGCCAAGATTAAAAACAATGATAAGCATGGCAAATAGCACCTGCTAGCGCATCTGCTGCATCTGCTTGAGGTACTTTGTTAAGTTTTAATAGCTCCTGCACCATAAACGATACTTGCTCTTTAGTGGCGTGCCCCTTCCCAACAACAGATTTTTTGATTTGATTAGGACTGTACTCAATCATCAGCCTGTGATTTGAACCTGCTGCTGAAATAATAGCACCTCGCGCATGTCCAAGTTTAATTGCTGCATCAGGATTTGGGCGATCAGAGCGCATAAAAGCACGCTCAATTACCACAACATCAGGCTGATATTTTTGAATGATTTGCTCGATTTCTATAAAAATAGTCGTAATGCGCTCAGGCAACGCACCTTGCGTACGGATACAACCACTAGATAAATAATTAAATTTAAGCTTATTGGCCTCAATTAAGCCAAAGCCTGTTACTCTTAATCCGGGATCAATCCCTAAAATTTTCATAAAAATATTTTATCAAAAGCTTAGGGATTGCTCAACACATATTACACCCTTATGATATACTTCTATTTTTTAAGTTTTAGGGATTGAACTAATGGCAGTATTAGAATTAAACCAAAGTAATTTTGACGAAACCATTCAAAATAACGATATTGTTGTGCTAGATTTTGAGCACCATGGTGTGTCCTTGTAAGCAATTTTCGCCTACTTATGATGAAGTATCTGAGACAAGGTGAATGATGTGATTTTTGCCAAAGTAAACACTAAAGATGAGCAAGAATTAGCAGGTAACTTTCAAATTCGCTTCATTCCTACTTTGATGATTTTTAGAGAAAAAATTGCAATCTTCTCTCAATTAGGTAGTACAATGTCAGGCGCTGGCTTAAAAGCCGTTATTGACAAAGCCAAAGCACTTGGTATGGATAAAGTGCGTGAAGAGATTAAAGAGCAAAAATAATAGTTAGCATATCTTTAGATAAGATTTTTCACTAAATCCAACCATAATATCATTATTATTCATTACCAGCACTGGGCGTTTGATAAGGGTTGGATTTTTTAATACCAATTCTAAGGTAATATTATTTTTTTCTTTATTATTTAAATTTCGAAAAGTAGTAGAACGCTTGTTGATTAGTTTTTCCCAAGTGAGCTTATCTACAAATGTTTGTAACTTAGTTTTATTAATCGGATTGTCACGCAAATCAATAAATTCAAAATCAACTTGATGATTAATCAAGAATTTTTGTGCTTTTTTAATGGTGTCGCAGTTTTTAATACCATACATTTTAATCATTGAATTTCCTCATTATAAAACTCTAAAATTTCTTTATTTTCATCATCAATAATAATGCGCAAACCCTTGGTTGGATAATACCAATACGATACGCCCTGACTAGCCAACTTCACTCTACTAGGCTCACCAAATAGATTAATAATCGTCTCTTTTAATAAATCTGCTTTGGGTATAAAGGTTAATGACTTAATTTTTATACCAAACATTGAAGCCTCAGCAGTTAAATTAAACGTTGTTTTTCTAACACCTGAAGGCATAATCATTGATTCTTTAATGTTGTTGTTTAAACGTTTAATGCTTTTTTGATCAAGTATTAAATTTAAAATAACATCAGCACTAATGCCACCCACTTTGGTGCTGGAAAAAAACGCTTCTAGCTCTGGTATTTTACCCTTACTTTCAAAGAAAGAAGCGTCAACCTCAGAGCCGAATAAATGTATTGCATCGGTAAGATTGCTACTACCCATGGTTAAATTAAACACAACTGTATTGCCTTGGTTATTGATAAAACTTTGCCATGGCATAGATTGGTTTTGTGGCATTTGTATGTCACGAGTCAGTAGGTAAAACAGTATAAATATCACCACTGCTGCTAATAATACTATTGATATTATTTTGCTTTCTTTCATGAATTATCGCTTAAATGGAGGTTTGCTAGCTTTAGAGCGTAGCCAGTTGAGTGTTTTAAAGGTTGGATTGTGATTGATTAATTTAAGCTCCAATTGTCGCTTGCCTGGAAATTCCATTAAAAATAAACCTAATAAAATTGATACCAGTCCTTGACCTGGCGTTACCAGCATAATAATGCCAGCAATCAATAATATAAAACCAATCAATGTTTTAAGTATCAATTTTATTAAGTCAAAGAGTTTGTTGATTTTTGACTTATTTTCTGAATTCTTTAGAAAATAATTTGATGGTATTAACCCTAATAAATAAGGCATCAATAATAAACTAATAATAAAAACCACGCCAGAAACGATACCAATCATCATTAGCGCATCTTCAAATTGACTTAGGATTGCTACGATGTCATCTAACATGATAATAAAAATGTCACAGGCCCGTCATTGGTTAAAGATACCTGCATATCGCACCAAAAACACCACTAGCAATCTTGTGATAACCATCTCTCATTTGGATCAAAAAATAATCAAACAACACTTTGGCTTGTTCTGGTAGCTTAGCGGTAGAAAAATCAGCTCTTGTGCCTGAATTGATATCAGTTGCTAAGGTAAATTGAGAAACAAGCAATATATCATCCAATACCTTTTTAACTGATAAATTCATTTTTTTCTTGCTCATCAGCAAATACTCGATAAACTAATAACTTCTTAATCATTTTATCAACTTGTGGTTTTTCATCATTTTTCTCAAACCCTAAAAAACCAAAATTCCTTGCTTAATTTCACCTGTTGTTTTTCCATCCACTTCAACTTTAGCATTAGATATTCGTTGGATTAGAGAGGGCTTTCATTTAGATAAATAAGTAAAATCAGCAATAAATTGAAACTGATGCAATACTAGATTAGTTAGAGCTACTCTATGTCTTCTAACTTCTAAATTATCATCAAGAATCATCACATTATCAAAAAAATCATCAATTACAGGCTTGAGTTGTAAAAGCCCTTCTACAATAGACAAATAATCCTCTTCGTCTTTTTGTATTGTTTTGTTAATTCTAACAAGTGCTGCTAAAAGTTTTTCATCAAATTCATTGGAAAAATTTACATTTTTATCATTAATTGTTATTTTGCCTTCTGAGTACGAATAACCACCAAGTATGTCCTCAGACTTAAACTCTTTATGTATATTTCTAAGGCGTTTATTAGCTTCAATTAAGGGTTTAGCATCATCACTTTGCATAAAAGTATTTAATGCTTTAACACGTAAATGCCAATCATAAACAATAGAGTCACTACTTTTTATTGCTAATACTGCTTTTACCAGCATTTTATCAATATCTTGTTCTTGGTAGTACATCTCTAAACGGCTAACAGTAAAATCATAAACTTCTTGAATAATTTCTTCGTCAAGTTCATACAACTTAACTGATTGCCCAATTAATTTAAATAGATCCAGCTGTGATTTTGACTCAATCATCATGCGTAACAAGCCCAATGCCGCACGTTTTAGTGCATAAGGGTCTTTTGAACCAGTTGGTTTGTGTCCAATACCGTAAATACCCACAATACTATCAACTTTATCGGCAATTGAAACACATAAACCCTCTTTTGTAGAGGGTAATGTGTCGCCTGAAAATCTTGGATGGTAATGCTCACTGATAGCACTTGCAACTACTGGGTCTTCGCCATCATTAAGTGCATAGTATCCACCCATCACTCCTTGTAAATCGGCAAACTCACCCACCATATCAGTGATTAAATCCGTTTTCGATAGTAGCCCTGCGCGTGTACTGTGTTTTGTATTTGCACCAATAATATCAGTAATATAGCCCGATAATGTTTCAATACGCCTGGCTTTCTCACCCATTGAACCAAGTCCATCCATGAATAACACGCTGTCTAATTTTGGAATTTTAGATTCTAAAGTAGTTGATTTATCTTGCTCCCAGAAAAATTCTGAGTCGCTTAAACGTGGGCGAATAACGCGCTCATTGCCATCAATAATAACTGATAAATCGCTAGACTCAATATTGGCAACTGAAATAAATGCTGGCATCAAATTGCCGTTCATATCCAACATATGAAAATACTTCTGATGCGATTTCATCGCAGAAATAAGCGCCTCTTCTGGCACATCTAAAAATTTAGATGAAAAACTACCCGAAAATGCACGTGGGTACTCAACCAATGCACAAACTTCATCAAGCAAAGATTCATCAATAACTGCCGTGGCACTATTATTATTTGCCACCTGAATCACTTGCTTGCGAATCATCTCTTTGCGTGTATTAAAATTAGCCTCAATTTGTGCTTTTTCAAGAAGGATTTTTTGATAATCCTTAGCGCAAGTAATATCGAATGTTCGCTCACCCGTAAAGCGTAAACCTCTGGTTGTACTACCGGAAGTCAAACCCATAATTGAAGCTGGCACAACATTAAAACCTAGCATCATAATCAACCAATGTGTTGGGCGTACAAAATACGTATTCAAACTACTCCAGCGCATGGGCTTAGCAATAGGGATATTTTGAATAGCAGTGTCAACAACAGATTCAAGTAAATCTATCGCTTTTAAGCCACTTTGTTGCTTAGTAAAAAAATAGTATTCCGTATTGCCAAATGCTTTTTGAACTAACACATTCTTAGCAACACCACAAGATTTAGCAAAGCCTTCAATAGCTCGGTCAGGCGCACTAATTGATGGGCCTTTGCGCTCAATAGTTTGATCATTTTGTTGCAGTTGAAGGTTGCTCACTAGCACTGCTAAACGACGAGGCGTGGCAAAAGATTCAACGCTTGAATAAGACAGTTTAAGTTTATCCAGTTCAATGGTTAAATTGTGCGTAAGTGCATTAGATAATTGTTGTAAACACTTTGATGGAAGCTCTTCGCATCCAAGTTCTAATAAAAAATCTTGTGTATTCATAAGGGTGTATTTTATCTTAGATAATTCAAAATCTTAACTTACCATCTGATAAATCAATCATCACTTGACGTGCATATAATTTGACTGATACTACATCAAATCCTTTATAAATGCCAGCAATGGGTATTAATTGTGCATTAAAAGATTGCACAAAAATAGTGGCTTTTTCATCACCATTAATACCCGCAAACAAATGCTCTTGCACTTCTTTATAGGCTGAGATACTGCCAAATGACATAATTTCAGCACCCGATTTAACCTTATCCAAAAGAGCTAAATCACTATTCTTCGTAATAATTTGCTCAAACGAATTAACCTCATTAGTGACAACTTTAGGCGTTTGATAGGCTTTATCCTGAAGTAAGCTTGATGCGGTTTTGGTTGTTTTTTCTTGAATTGAGTCGAGCTTATTGGACGTGAGTGATTTACCAAACACAGCCATACTAGGAAACTTAGCAAAATCAACTAACTCTCGCTTATCTGAACGAATGCCCACTGCCGCCATATCATTTTGGGTCAAAATTTCAACCTTATTCAATTTCTCCATCCTTGAGTACAATCCAAAAAATACCAAACGCGTGTCATACCAGTATCACCACTTAGCATAAGTTCTAACGGCGTTTTATGCTTGAATTTTTTAATCGAACGCTTTAACCAAATTGCCCCGTATTCTTTATTGGTTGGAAAAGTTGTACCCAAAGACTCACTAATTCCTAAAATCATTTCAGTACGTTTTGCCAATTGCTCATCAAAATCAAACGACTTATCTGAACGCCTGTACAAGTACAAATGTCTAGACTTAATAACCTCCTCTAAGCCTAATAATTTCAATTGCTCAATATCTTCTAAATGCCAATTTTCTAAGATTTGAGACAACTGAAAAGTAAGCTTTGACTGAGCCTTATCATCTAACTTGGAAATATCCATTAATTGACCTTAAAGTGAAACAAGACTTGCGCATCAAATACACTCTTATCAGGCGCGTGTGGTAATGGCGAAGCTTTATAAACAGCACGCTCAATTGAGTCTTTAAATGATTGCGCCTTAACGCTGTTATCAACATTACAAGATTTAAGGTTGACACTTTTTACTTGTCCATTCAAATCTTGCAAGATTTCAACGTCACAACCCCAACTATCTTTAGCGCCTTGATAACGCCATCTTTCTTTTATTCTTGAAGCAATTTGATTGATATAATTAAGTTTTAGCTCATTTAAAATATCCTCTTGAGCGAGTTGTCTATCTTGATCTTCTTCAGCTTGAATTTCTTCTTTCAATAAGCGCTTGTCTTGTTCTTTTTTGAATTTTCTAGCTTCGACTTGGCGTAATTTTTCAATTATTTGTTTTTTCTTTTCAGCATCAAGGGCTTTCTTTTCAGCCAATTTCTTTTTCTTTAAGGCTTGTTTACTTTTGCTTTCAGCTTGCTTCCTTTTGGTTTGTGCAATGGCTTTAGCTTTTTTCTCCTGTTTAACTTTAGCTTTGAGTTTTTTCAAATGTTGCTGTTCTTTATAACGTTCATTCTCAACTTTTTTTTCTGCACGTTGTAATGCTTCAAGGCGCTTTTTTCGTTTTTGCTTAATATTAATTAATCGCTGTTTTTCTTTTTTAATCTCAGTCAAATCAATCGTTACTGCTTTGGGTGTTGCGCTTGATTTGGTAGTCTGTTTTGGAATTTCCCAACGTTGAACATTTGAAAATAACAAGCCAATAACCAGCCCAACATGAAGCGCAATTACCACCCAAAAAGCAAAAGGGTGTTGTCTAGCAATTTTAGGCCATTTAATTTTTTTAAAAAAATCAATGTTCATTATTTTTCATCTGGAGATTCAGTCACAATACCAACTTTATCAACTCCGTTTTTTTGTAAAAAAGACATCAGTAATACAACAGAACCATAAGCCACTTGCCTATCGCCACGAACAAACACTTTCATTTGTGGATAAATTTCAAGCCGAGCGCTAACGCGCCCTGCAATAATACCTAATGGCAATTTTTCACCTTTGGCAACATCAGAATCATCCTCATTAAGTGAATTAATGAAATATTTACCTTGTTTATCAATGGTAATAATTGTAGGCTGTTGTTGCGTGAAATCTACCATTTTCGCCTCGGCAGAGGGTAAATCAACTTCAATACCTTGCTCAATAATAGGCGTGGTCATCATAAAAATTACTAATAACACTAGCATCACATCAATATATGGCACAATATTAATTTGCGCATCTATGATAGGTCTGTGGCGTTTTTCTAGTTCAATCATTGTCTATTTTTGTCTTTGGAACATAACAAATAATTGTTCAATAAAGGTTGTATATTTATTATTAATCACTCCTACTTGAGAAATTAAACGATTGTAAGCAATGGTAGCAGGAATAGCAGCAAACAAACCAAATGCTGTTGCAATAAGCGCCTCAGCAATACCGGGAGCAACAATGGCAATAGTTGCTTGCTTAACCGATGCTAAACCAATAAACGAGTGCATAATTCCCCAAACCGTACCAAATAACCCAATATACGGACTAGATGAAGCAATCATAGCTAGAATGCTCAAACCGCCATCTAGGCGGTCAACTTCGTTATTAGCTGTAGTATTCATAACGCGATAAGCGCGCTCAGCGTCTATTATTAATCTCTGGTTAGAATCTGAGGTAGTGTGGATAAATTCTTGATAGCCTGCGCTAAAAATACGCTCTATTGGACTTTGATTAGTAGCTTTTTGAAGCGTTTGGTGTGCTAATTTTTCTAAATCAACATCGGCTGAAAACTTTTGATGAAATAATTTGATATCCTTGTTAGCATCAATCAAGATTTTCTTTTTTGACAAGATAAGCGTCCAAGAATAAATGCTCATCAATACTAAAATAAACATCACCACTTGCGCCACAAATCCGGCACTAAGAATTAAACTAAAAATTGATAAACTGTTATCCATTTATTTTCTCCAAAGTTGCACTAGGAATAGCACAAGGCTTAAAACTAATTGCATTCAGACAAGTCACGATTATTTGCGCTTTAAATAATATCTTATTTTGCTTTAAAACCACTATTTTTTGTGAAAAAATCAGACTGGCGCGCCGTAATTTTTCTATTTCAGTGTGAATAGTTAATAAATCATTAAATTTGGCTGGAAGCAAATACTCACTACTCAGTGATTCGACAGCAAAAATAATTGCCTGATAATGCATTAATTGATCTTGTTCAGAACCCAACTCTCGTAAAAATTCACTACGTCCCCTTTCGATAAATTTAAGGCAATTGGCATAATAAGTCACACCACCACTATTAGTGTCCTCGTAATAAACACGAACGTTTAATTGACTCATTGATTAAATAAATCATTCGATTTTGAGTCATTGGTAAAGTCCAAATGTGCATAAGCTAAGTCTGTAGCACTACGCCCACGTGGTGTGCGCATAATAAAACCTTGTTGAATCAGATACGGCTCTACCATGTCTTCTAAGGTGCCACGCTCTTCGCTAATAGCGCTTGCCAGTGTGTCCAAACCCACAGGACCACCAGAAAATTTATTCACCATAATAGCAAGATAATCACGGTCTAATTGCTCAAGCCCTGCTTCATCTACTTTAAGTGTTGTTAGTGCCTCTTTGGCAATAGCTTGATGAATCACACTATTGGTCTTTACATCGGCAAAATCACGAACACGGCGTAATAATCGATTGGCAATTCTAGGCGTTCCACGAGATCGCTTGGCAATTTCTAATGCACCTTTTGATTCAATTTGAATGCCCAAAATATCTGCTGAACGCTCAACAATCATTCTTAAATCTTTAACATTGTAAAACTGCAAACGCTGGACAATGCCAAAACGATCTCTAAGTGGTGAAGTTAACATGCCAGCACGAGTAGTAGCACCAATTAACGTAAAAGGTGGTAATTCAAGTTGCACGGAATGCGCAGCCACACCCTCACCCACCATAATATCTAATTTAAAATCTTCTAAAGCTGGATAAAGAATTTCCTCAACCACAGAATTAAGGCGATGAATTTCATCAATAAATAGAATATCATACGGTTCAAGTTTTGTCAAAATTGCTGCCAAATCTCCTGAACGCTCTAATACTGGACCAGAGGTTTGCTTAATACCTGTGGACATTTGATTGGCAATCACATTTGCTAGTGTGGTTTTACCCAAACCAGAAGGGCCATAAATTAAACAGTGATCCAGCACATCTTTGCGTTTTTTTGCCGCTTTAATAAACAATGCCATTTGCGACTTAACATCGTCTTGCCCAATATAACTCTCTAAAGAATTCGGACGTACTGAAGTCATTACCAAATCTTCATTGCCTTGGTCTTGCCCACCTACTAAAAAATCTTCTTCTATCATGCTAAATTACTTAATTTTTATGCTATTTTAACTGATTAATTTCATTAACCAGTAGTTTGATTTTGATGGGCTTGGTCAGATGATTAAAACGAATCACTTTCGGATATTTAATACCACCAATTAATTGATAACGGCTAATTTTAATTAGCCAATGGTGGACGCTATTTATCTCATTTTTAAACAGTATCTTTGCCAAAGTATCAATGGGCAAGTACCACCCCATCTCTCTCGTCATCCATTGATCAAACGTTAGATTGATTGACTCACCATTAATCAACAACTTTTGTTGATTAGACTCGATCGAAATTTGACCAAAACCAAAGGCTGTGCTTAATATAAGTTTATAGTCATGGTGATTAAAACTCACCTCAAAACCTGATGTTTTTGTGTCATTATTAACACTCACACTTAATCTGCCATGCGCTCCCCAAACACTCAGCAAAGTTTGTTGATGCGCTAACTTTGTAGGCTGAATGTTAAGTGTTGAGCAACTTGATAAAAACAAAGCAAAGCACGCAATCATTATTCGTTTCATATAAGTTGCTCATTGTAGCGTGAAACTTGTCCTTTGGGTATAATCAAACGTTTATTTGAGTTGACTTTACTGAATTTATGTCACGAATTGCAATTTTAAGTGTCAATCACCAACTCGCACCTGTTGAAGTGCGAGAAAAAGTTGCTTTTGCACCAGATAAATTAACTCAAGCACTAAGTAATCTTCATCATATTGATGGCATTGATGCTTGTATTATTCTTTCCACTTGCAATCGCGTAGAGATTTATGTCGCCTCTAATCATAAAAACCCTAAAGAGTTGTTGAGTGATTATCTTGCCAAAACACACGACATTAAACGTGACACAATCGATTCTTATTTGAATTATTTTGAAAACAATGAGGCACTTACACACCTATGCAACGTTGCCACAGGTCTTGATTCATTGGTGCTGGGCGAACCACAAATTCTAGGTCAATTAAAAGATGCCTATCACGCAGCAAAAGAAGCCAAAACTCTAAATAAGCTATTAGAAAAACTATCCCAACATGCATTCTCAACTGCCAAAAAAATACGTACCGACACCCAAATTGGCGCTTCACCCGTCTCAATTGCCTATTGCGCGGTAAAACTTAGTGAAAAAATTTTTGAAAAGTTATCCGAACAAACTGTTTTGCTCATCGGTGCAGGGGAGATGATTGAACTGTGTGCACAATATCTTAACCAGAAAGGGGTTAATAAGATGATTATTGCCAACAGAACCATTGAAAATGCAAAAAAAATTGCCCATTTATATCAAGCACAATCTGTTAGTTTAAAACAATTTTCATCCATTGTATACAAAGCAGATATTATCATTTCTTCAACAGCAGCTTTAGTGCCCATTATCGGCAAAGGCTTAATTGAAAGTGCTCTAAAAAAGCGCAAACACAAACCAATATTTATGCTTGATATTGCTATCCCTAGAGATATTGAGCCTGAAGTAGGTCAATTAGATGATGTATATTTATATACCATTGACGATTTGAAGCAAGTGGTTAATGACAATATCGGTAACAGAGAGAAAGAAAAAAGTTTGGCACAAGAAATTATCATTAAACAAAATCAAATCTTTAATCAGTGGTTGAATACTATGCCTAACGAGCAAATGGTACAGTCCTATCAATTTGGTGCAAACTCAATTAAAAACAAACTCTTAAAAAGAGCCATCAAACAACTAAAAAATGGTGCTGATTCTGAAGATATTATTCGTAAGCTTGCTGATCAATTAGCCAACAAACTATTACATTTACCCTTTAAAAATATCAAACAAACTTCCATTGAAAATTTACCCCAATGTGAAGGCTGTATACCTCATATTAAAAAATAATGAATGCATCTATCCTTGCCAAATTAGAGCAACTATCAATGCGCCTTGAAGAAGTGGGCACTATGTTATCCGACCCAGAAGTTGCTAGTGACGTTAAAAAATTCACAAAGCTGTCTATTGAGCATGCTCAATTAATCCCAGTTAATCAACAATTTCAGGCCTATTTATCACATCAGAAAAATCTAGAAGATGCACAGTTAATACTGTTTGAAGACGACATGGATATAAAAGCCATGGCCAAAGAGGAAATACTGGATGCTAAAAAAAATTTAGACCATCTTGATTTAGAGCTTAAAAAATCTCTCTTACCAAAAGACCCTAACAATTCTCGAAACATTATCATTGAAATTAGAGCAGGTACAGGTGGCGATGAAGCCAGTATTTTTTCAGGTGATTTGTTCAAAATGTACAGTCGCTACACCGAAAAACAGAAATGGCAAATAGAAGTTATAAACGCTAGCTTTGGCGAGCATGGTGGTTTTAAAGAAATCATTGCACGCATTAGTGGTGTGAATGTTTACTCAAAATTAAAATTTGAATCTGGCGTACATCGCGTACAACGTGTACCAGAAACTGAAAGTCAAGGTCGAATACACACTTCAGCATGTACAGTTGCTATCATGCCTGAGGTTGAAAATATTGAACAAGTCAATATTAATATGAGTGACGTCCGCGTTGATACCTTTAGAGCTAGTGGTGCAGGTGGTCAACATGTTAATAAAACTGATTCAGCTGTGCGCGTAATGCATATTCCAACTGGCACTGTGGTTGAATGCCAAGATGGTCGCTCGCAACATAAAAATAAAGCCCAGGCCTTGTCAGTATTAGCATCACGTATTCTTGACGCACAACAACAAGAGCAACACAAACAACAAGCATCAACCCGCAAGGAATTGATAGGTAGTGGCGATCGTTCACAGCGTATTCGTACCTATAATTACCCACAGGGGCGTATTACCGACCATCGTATTAATTTAACCTTATACAAACTTTCAGAAATTATGGAAGGCGATTTAAGTGTAATTATTGAGCCATTAATCCTTGAGCAACAAACCAATCAATTAACAGAATTGAATAATGCTCTAAGCTGATCTTTTATACACAAGTTGTGACAATATAAACAATCCACCCAACGCAATCACAATTGCTGGCCCTGTGGCTAAATCATAAACTATTGAAGCACTAAGACCAATACCAACTGCAACCATGGAAACAATAACTGACTGAAATGCCATGCCACTGGGGGTATTAGCAAATACTCTAGCAACAGCTGGTGGAATAATCAGCAAAGAAGTAATCAAAAGCACGCCCACAATTTGCACTGAAACAGAAACAGCCAACGCAATCATTAACATAAATAACAACTGATAAAAATCTCGATTAAGCCCTTGTGCAACTGCCAACTCTTCATTTAAGGTTAGTAATAATAAACGTTGCCAAAAAATAATAAGCAGTGAGGCAAGCACCATTAAAATTACATACACCCAAACAATATCAACGTTAGTAACAGATAAAATATCACCAAATAAGAGTGAAAAATAATCCGTATTAGCGCCACCAATAAAACTTAAAACAACAATGCCTAATGATAAAGCAATGTGTGAAAAAATACCTAAAATAGCATCATTAGACAAAAACTGCCTTCGTTGTAAGATAACAATAAGTATTGCAAATATTGCACCCACTATTACCAAACTAAAATGAATACCTAGACCACTAGCAAGCCCAAAAGATACCCCCAAAAGTGCCGAATGCGAAATCGATTCTGAAAAATAACTCATGTGTTTCCAGATAACAAAACAGCCCAATGAGCCTGAAATAATTGAAATACCAATGGCCGCTAGAACAGCCCTAAAAATAAAATCTTCCACAATGGATTAGTGACAGTCTTTACAGAGCCCGTATAAATACAAACAATGATCGGTAAGTTGATAGCTATATTTGTTAGCAATATCATGTTGGTGCTGCTCAATAATCTCATCAGAAAATTCATCAATTTTGCCGCATTTGACGCATACTAAATGATCATGATGATCCACATTGGACAACTCAAACACACTTTGGCCATTGTCAAAATTAAGTTTATTGACCATGCCCGCTTCTTCAAATTGAGTGAGTACTCGATAAATCGTTGCCACACCCACTTCTTCACCTTGCATGATTAAAGTGCGATAGATATCTTCAGCACTCATGTGATGATTTTCACTGGTTTCTAAAATTTCCAAAATCTTCAACCTTGGTAGTGTGACTTTAAGCCCTGCACTTTTTAAATCTTGAGCATCCATATTTAATATCCTTAATGTAAAATTAGCCAATCATTTTAAATCAAAAACCAGCAAATGAACAAATTAACTTTGATTGTATCCTTATTACCATTCTTATCTGCATGTCTGCCTAAAATACCAGATATGCCATTACTAACACTATATAAAGATGACATCCACCAAGGCTCGGTACTGGAAAGATTTAAAATTAATCAATTGAAATTAGGCATGTCTAAAATACAGGTGCAAGATTTAATTGGATCGCCAAGCATTATTGATTCCTTTCACAACAACCAATGGGACTACATTAACCACTCTACTTTGTATAAAAAGGATGATATCCACTATCGCTTAATATTAAAATTTAACGATACCGTACTGACGCATATCAACACAACTGGTATCGGCTCATTATCACAACTTACTAACAAAGAAAAAGAAGCAGAAAACAAACGTATTGGTGATGAAAAGAGGCAAAAAAAGCTAAAGAAAAAGCCTTAGCTGAAGCTAAAGCAGTTAGAGGGTTATGTCAAACAACCTAAAAAACCCATTCGTAAATTTGAAAATCAATTAGAAAATAATACTAGCGATGAAAAGATTGTTAATACAAAAACACCTTAATATAAGTTTTAATAGAAAACCTTTATATAATTACTTACTGTAAAGATCCAATGAGATTTTGAAATGTTAACTTATCTCCAATAGCCAATGCAGCGCCTTTAACACTTGCTTCGGTTAACTGTTCTAACAGAGTCTTTTCTTTTTCAAATAAAATTCTTGAATCAATACCAATAATATGCTTAGCGATATAATTCGCATCTGCAATACCATCTATTAACCCTAGTTTATTAGCATCTTGTCCAAGCCAGATCAAACCTGTAAATAAGTCTTTATGTTTTGACAATCTGTCACCCCTGCCCGCTTTAACGGCATCAATAAAGTTTTTATGTGATTTATCTAAGATATTGGTTTGAATGTGTATTAATGTTTTTTCATCTTCTGGAGAAAAAGAATCTAACAAGCCCTTATATTTTCCTGCGGTATAGAGTCGCCTTTTAATGCCTAGTTTTTTAATGGCATCAACCGCACCAAAACTAGACATAACCACGCCAATACTACCAATAATTGAAGATTCATCTGCATATATTTCATCAGCAGCTGAGACAATATAATAACAACCTGAAGCGCAAACATCTTCAACCACCACATAGATTTTTTTATCAAACTGCTTTTTAAAACGCACAATGGCCTTGTAAATTCTACTAGATTGTACAGGTGAGCCACCTGGTGAATTAATTCTTAGAATAACGGCTTCTGCATTTTCTGATTCAAACGCACTACGTAGTAATTCAATAGCTTCATCAGCATCAATTGAACCTGAATTTTGAATGGTGCCACTTAATACCACTTCAGCAACAAAAGGGGATTCTTTTTTGAGTACTACCTCTAGTATTCCACTTTCACTCACATTAACATAAAATATAAAAGAAAGATAACCAACAAATAATAGGCCAAATATAATACGCCAACGACGTTTGGATTTATTTTGGCGTACAAATTCTTGTGCAATATCGGCTAGTTGTTCATCAGTGGTGCGTTTCATATATAATCTTCATTTATGTTAAAAATAGATAATCTTAGTTGTCAAAAAGGCTACAACCTTTTATTCAACCGTCTTTCTTTCGAAGTCAATCCAGGTGATATTTTACGCATTACTGGCACCAATGGTAGCGGCAAAACTTCACTGCTTAAAATTTTATCAGGTCTTGACGCGCAAGAACAAAGCTGTGTTTCTTTAGACAGTCATGCAGTCAAATCAGAAGCCTACCAAGAAGAAATTTTTTATTTAGGTCACTTATCAGCACTTAGTGGAGAATTAAGTGCACTTGAAAATCTTGAATTTTTAACTGGACTTAATAAATCTACCAACCAAATACAATTAATTAAAGCATTAAGTAACATCGGTTTAAAAGGTTATGAAGATGAATACTGCGCCAAACTATCAGCAGGACAAAAGCGCCGTGTTATTTTGGCAGGATTGTTCATCTCCAATGCTAAAGTTTGGCTACTAGATGAGCCTTTTACTGCACTTGATCCTGATGGTGTAGCCATTATTGAGCGTAGAATTAACAAACACTGCGAACAAGGTGGCTTGTGCCTATTTACTACGCATCAAAGTTCAACTTTGCCTAATCAAAAGGCGTTGGCACTATGAATATTTATCTGCAAGCCTTAAAGCGTGACTTACGCATTGCTATTCGTAACCCTTCTAGCATATTAAACCCGCTGTTATTCTTTATTATATCGGTATCATTATTTCCCCTAGCCATCAGTCCTGAAACTGCCACACTTGCTCAAATTGCAGCGGGTATTATTTGGGTTGCTTCAATGCTTTCAGTACTGCTTTCACTTAACGCTTTATTCCATCACGATTTTGAAAATGGCGTTTTAGAACAAATGGTGATTTCTCACCATTCATTATCTTTGCTTATTTTGTCAAAAATTACCGCTCATTGGATTTTAACTGGTATCCCCATTATTCTACTATCACCTTTATTGGGGTTGTTTTTATTTCTTGGTGGTGATGGCATCTGGGTGCTAATGCTAACACTATTATTAGCCACACCGAGCCTGAGTCTTATTGGTGCCATTGGTGCTTCACTGATTGTTGGTATTAAAAATTCTGGCATGTTGTTATCTTTATTGATACTACCTTTGTATACTCCCATTCTTATTTTTGCCTCAAGTGCAGTATCTCAAGCACAATTTGGCTTAGAGATTACCGGTCAATTGTATTTTTTAGCCACAATTCTCATAGTAAGTTTAATGACTGCGCCATTTCTCAGTGGCATTGCCTTAAAAATAAGCCTAGAATAATTAATTACCTCTGTTATAATTTCAATTACACGCTGATTTGCCCCGATTGCTAGCGTTGTTACCTAAAAGGTAGCTAAAACAAGCTAAAGTAGGTGTTCTTCTTTATTGAAAACCCGCTTTAAGGGTTTTATTTTATTTTACAAGGAGAATAAACAATGATATTCACTTCTGAATCTGTCTCTGCCGGTCACCCTGATAAAGTTTGTGATCAAATTTCTGATGCCATCTTAGATGCAGCATTAACACAAGATAAAAATTCACGTGTTGCTGTTGAAACTTTAGTTAAAGACAATCATGTCATACTGGCAGGTGAAATTACCACAGACGCCAACATTAACTTTGAGCAAATTGTGCGCAACACTATTATTGATATTGGCTACAATTGTGATGAATATGGCTTTAATGGTCACACTTGCGACATTACTAATTTATTGGGTGAACAATCTCAAGATATCGCCTTAGGCGTTGATGAATCATCCAATCACGAACAAGGTGCAGGCGACCAAGGTTTAATGTTTGGTTATGCTTGCAATGCCACTGACGTATTGATGCCAGCACCTATTTTATATGCACACCTTTTAGTTGCACGTCAAGCAAAACTAATGAAGGACAGTACATTACCTTGGCTGCGCCCTGATGCAAAATCCCAAGTATCCATGATTTATGATGGTCATAAAATTAAAGGTATTGACGCTGTTGTTTTATCAACCCAACATGGTAATGATATTTCGCTTGCAGATTTGCGAGAGGCTATTTTGGAGGAAGTCATAAAGCCCGTACTACCTAGTGAATGGCTAAGTAATAAAACCCAGTATCACATCAACCCAACAGGTCATTTTGTCATTGGTGGTCCGGTAGGCGATGCAGGCCTTACAGGTCGTAAAATCATTGTTGACACTTATGGTGGTATGGCTCGCCACGGTGGCGGTGCATTTTCTGGCAAAGATCCATCAAAGGTTGACCGCTCTGCAGCTTATGCAACGCGTTATGTGGCTAAAAATATTGTTGCTGCTGGCTTGGCTGACAGGTGTGAGATTCAAGTTTCTTATGCCATTGGTGTGGCAGAACCCACCTCAATTAATGTGGAAACCTTTGGTACAGGAAAAATCAGCAACCAGACAATTGAGCGCTTAATACACGAACATTTTGACTTACGCCCTAAAGGCTTAATTGCGATGCTTGATCTTAAACGCCCTATTTATCAAAAAACTGCCAGTTATGGTCACTTTGGACGTACAGAAGATGACATTAGTTGGGAGAAAACTAACCGCACCCACTTACTGAAATAAATCATTGTTGGTATAATAACCAACATGCTAAGGAGCGTTGCATTGAAAAACTTCTTTCAATCAGGCTTGGCAAATCAAAACGACGCTCATTTTTTTAAACCCTTTTGTAGGAGAACAAAAAATGAGTAATTCAACCTTAAATAATCAAGATTACAAAGTTGCTGATATAGCACTAGCCAATTATGGTCGTAAAGAAATAGAACTTGCAGAAGCAGAAATGCCAGCACTAATGACACTTCGGAAAAAATATCAAAGCACACAGCCTTTAAAAAATGCCAAAATTCTTGGTTGTATTCACATGACTATTCAAACTGCTGTTTTAATGGAAACATTAATCGATTTAGGTGCACAAGTGCGTTGGTCAAGCTGTAACATCTTTTCAACTCAAGACCACGCCGCTAGCGCTATGGTAGCAGCCAATATTCCAACTTTTGCTTGGAAAGGCGAGACTGAAGAGGAATTTTTATGGTGCATTGAGCAAACTATTTTAAAAAATGGCAAGCCTTGGGCGGCCAACATGGTGCTTGATGATGGTGGTGATTTAACCCAAATGCTGCACAAAAAATATCCAGAAATGTTGGCTAACATTCATGGTATTTCTGAGGAAACCACAACAGGTGTTCATCGTTTATTAGAAATGATGAAAGAGGGCTCGCTTAAAGTACCTGCTATTAATGTAAACGACTCAGTTACCAAATCAAAAAATGACAACAAATATGGTTGTCGTCACTCGTTAAATGACGCTATTAAGCGTGGCACTGATATGCTCATGTCGGGTAAAAAAGCACTGGTCATTGGCTATGGCGATGTCGGCAAAGGCTCTGCACAATCATTACGCCAAGAAGGCATGATTATTAAAATCAGCGAAATTGACCCAATCTGTGCAATGCAAGCTTGTATGGATGGTTTTGAGATTGTTTCTCCTTATATTAATGGTATTAATACAGGTTCGGTTGATGGTATTAATAAAGATTTACTAAGCACAACTGATTTGATTGTCACCACTACAGGTAATATTAATGTTTGCGACGATGCTATGCTACAAACCCTCAAATCAGGCTCAGTAGTTTGCAATATTGGGCATTTTGATAATGAAATTGATACTCAATATATGCGTGATAATTGGTGTTGGGACGAGGTTAAACCTCAAGTTCATCGTATCTTTAGAACAAATAATAAAAATGACTATTTGATTTTATTATCCGAAGGTCGCTTGGTTAACTTAGGTAATGCAACAGGACATCCAAGTCGCATCATGGATGGCTCATTTGCCAATCAAGTCTTAGCACAAATACACTTATTTGATGCAAAATTTGCCGATAAAGGTGGTAATATCTATGTTGAGGTGCTACCTAAAAAGCTAGATGAAGAAGTGGCTTCAGGTATGGTTAGTGGTTTTGGCGGCGTACTTACGATTATGACAACTACTCAAGCTGACTACATCAACCTCCCTAAAAATGGCCCATTCAAGCCTGAGAGTTATAAGTATTAAGTAATGATATTAAAAGGTGTTTAAAAAACACTCTGATACAAGACTTTTTTATAACAATTTGCGGTAAAATTTTTGTTATTTTTTTATTGAATTAATATGTCAATTTCAGACTTGAATGCCTGTATTTCATTCCAAAATTTAATTTTAAAACTGCAAACTTTTTGGGCCTCAAAAGGGTGCGCTTTATTGCAGCCCTTTGATATGGAAATGGGTGCTGGTACCTTTCACCCCGCTACGTTTCTAAGAGCCATTGGTCCCGAACCTTGGAAGGCAGCTTATGTGCAACCTTCTCGTCGCCCCACCGATGGTCGCTATGGCAAAAATCCAAATCGTTTACAATACTATTATCAGTTCCAAGTATTGCTAAAACCTTCACCTATAGACATTCAAGATTTGTATTTAGAGTCTTTAACTGAAATTGGTATTGATTTAACCAAACATGATGTACGCTTTGTGGAAGACAATTGGGAGTCGCCAACTTTAGGGGCTTGGGGCTTGGGTTGGGAAGTTTGGTTAAATGGCATGGAGGTTTCTCAATTTACCTATTTTCAGCAAGTGGGTGGCTTGGCTTGCAAACCTGTATCAGGTGAGCTTACTTACGGCCTAGAACGTTTAGCCATGTACTTACAAGGCGTTGATAGTGTGTTTGATTTGGTTTGGGTTGAAGGTGTTAGTTATTTTGATGTGTTTCATCAAAACGAAGTTGAACAATCAAAATATAACTTTGAAATTGCCAATACCGAAGTACTATTTAGGCAATTTGATGAGGCAGAGGCCATGCATGAAAAACTAATTGAGGCTTCCTTGCCTTTCCCCGCCTACGAACAAGTAATAAAAGCGTCACATTTATTTAATTTACTTGATGCGCGCCACGCTATTAGCGTGATAGATCGTGCACGATTTATCTGTAAAATGCGTGCTATGAGCCGAAAAGTAGCGCAAACTTACTATGATTCGCGCAAAGCTTTGGGCTTTCCAATAGTTAGATAATCTACAACTCAGTTAAATAAAAAAATAATATGGATATATTTTCCAAAATTTATTTAAGAATTCTTAACTGGGCTGAAAACAGATATGCCATTTATTATTTGTCAGTGGTTAGTTTTTTAGAATCTAGCATTTTACCTTATCCCCCACCTGATGTAATACTAGCACCTATGGTATTCAAACGTCCTGACAAAGCCTACTATTTTGCTTTTATTTGTACTGTTTTTTCAGTGTTTGGTGGCTTGGCTGGGTATTTTCTAGGCGAAGTATTATTGCAATTTTTATTGGGTTTTGAGCTCATTAAGCCAGAATCAGTCGCAAACATTAAAACATTTTTTGATACTTATGGCATCTGGGTAGTTGGCATTGCAGCATTTACTCCTATTCCATACAAACTGGCCACCATTACTGCTGGCACTATGTCTATGGCATTATTGCCATTTATTATTATCTCACTCATTGCGCGTGCAGCCAGATATTATTTAGTTGCCTTACTAGTCAAGGCTTATGGTCAACAATGTGATCAGTGGCTACAAAAATACATTGACCGTTTGGGTTATGTTCTAATCGTGGTTGTTGCACTAAGTATTTGGTATGCCAGTTAAATTTTTAGTCCTTGGGTTTATCCTGCTATTAATGACAGGTTGTTTTTCTTCTCAGCAAAAAGTTATTATTGTCGAAAAATCCATCAACTTACAAAACATTAGTCAACACAAGTTGACCAACAATCCGACCAACACCAAGAGAACAAAACAAAAAATTGTTAGAAAGGTAAATAGAAAAATCAACAAATGGTCTATTCCAGTTAAAGGTAACATCAGTGAAACCTTCTCAAGAAAAAACAAGCATTTAGGCTTAACTTTTAACACCAAAACCGGGCAAAATGTACGCGCTATTCGTGATGGCGAAGTAGTATATGTTGGTAATAAAATAAAAAATCATGGTAAAATGATTATCATTCGCCATCCATTTGGCTTTTACAGTTTATACACACAAAATAAAGACTTAATAGTGGAAAATGGTGATGTTATTATCAAAGGGCAAATAATTGCCATCACTAGCAAAGTGCCGTTTTACTTTGAAATGAAAAAGTTTAAACAACCGATTAACCCGCTTAAGTATCTAAAATAACAAACCAAAAGTTAATTAAAATAAAACCCATGAATGACTTTTTACAAAACATAACACCTTATCAGTCCATTGGTGCTTTATTTGTTATTGCATTCACTGCGCACATGACACTTGGCTTTATTTTAAACAGCATTGCCAAACATACTAGCAAAACGAAAAATCAATTAGATGACCATTTAATCAAAGCAGTATCACCGCCACTTAAAGTGTTAATTTGGTTTAGTTTGGTATTTTTATCAATTAGTGTATTTAAAGACCAAGTTAAAATCTTGGTCAGTGTTATTACCTATATTGATACCATGCCCATCTTTATCATTACTTGGGGGGTTGTTCGAATGATGTCAGGCGTTGAGGCTTACTTAATTGAAAAAGATACACAAATTGATAATGATTCAGTCAGACTATTTTCAAGATTGGCTAAAATTTTAATTATCATTGCCATTGCCTTAACTGTAGTACAACACTTAGGTTTTTCAGTTTCTGGTTTGCTTACGTTTGGTGGTGTTGGCGGTATTGTGATGGGTTTTGCTGCTAAAGACATGTTGTCAAATATTTTTGGTGGATTAATGATTCAAATGGACAAGCCTTTTTCAACAGGCGATTGGATTCGCTCTGATAAATTTGAAGGCACGGTTGAAAAAATTGGCTGGCGTATGACACGCATCCGTACTTTTAGCAAAAATCCTGTTTATATCCCCAATTCAATTTTTGCCACCATTCCCATTGAAACCCCATCACGTATGACCAATCGTCGTATTAAAGAAGTGATTAGCATTCGCTATGATGACATTGAACAACTTCCTATTATTATGAGCGAAATAGAACAAATGCTCAAAAAGCATGTAGACATTGACCATTCTCAATCACTAAGGGTTTATTTTAATCATTTTAATACCTCCTCGCTCGATTTCAATGTGTATGCCTTTACTAATACCGTTAATAAAACCACCTATCAAAAAGTAAAAGAGAAAATTCTATTAAGCATTGCACAAATTATTACCAAACACAAAGCTGAGATTGCCTATCCCACCCAAACTTTGTATATTCAGAAATAAAAATTTATGCAAAAATTATACATCCGCACTTTTGGATGCCAGATGAATGAATACGATTCTAATAAAATGGCCGATGTGCTTAAACACTCTCATGGCTTAGTGCCAACTGATGATGCAACTAGTGCTGATGTACTGCTACTTAACACTTGCTCAATTCGTGAAAAAGCCCAAGAAAAACTATTCCATCAACTCGGTCGTTGGCGCAAATTAAAAGACAAAAATCCTAATTTAATCATTGGCGTAGGTGGCTGTGTTGCCTCACAAGAAGGTGAGTTAATTCTCAAACGCGCCCCTTATGTAAATATCATTTTTGGTCCACAAACCTTACATAGATTGCCAAATATGCTCAATGATGTGCTCAATAAGAAGCAAACCAATATTGATATTTCATTTCCAGAAATTGAAAAATTTGATCATCTACCAAAGCCAGAAACCAACGCCGTTACCGCTTTTGTCTCAATTATGGAAGGTTGTAGCAAATATTGTACATTTTGTGTTGTGCCTTATACGCGTGGTGAAGAAGTATCACGCCCATTTAATGATGTCATCAATGAAGTTAAAATTTTAACCAACCAAGGTGTTAGGGAAGTTAACTTACTTGGACAAAATGTCAATGCCTATCAAGGTTTGATGGATGATGGGGAGATGGCTGATTTGGCACTGTTAATTAACATTGTAGCTCAAATTAATGGCATTAAACGCATTCGCTATACCACCTCACACCCAAGCCAATTTAACGACAGTTTAATTGAGGCTTACATGGAGGTGCCAGAATTGGTTTCGCACTTACACTTGCCCATTCAAAGCGGTTCTGACAAGATTCTCAGACTGATGAAACGCGGACATACGACCATTGAATACAAATCAAAAATTAGAAAATTACGTAAAATTCGCCCAAATATTTCTATATCAAGTGATTTTATTATCGGTTTCCCGGGTGAAAATGAGCAAGATTTTCTTGACACCATGACACTAATTGATGACATTGGTTTTGATAAATCATTTAGTTTTATCTATTCTGCTCGCCCTGGAACGCCCGCTTCAAGTTATCCTGATGATGTTGATATGGGTGTTAAAAAACAACGCCTAACCTTAATACAAAAAGCAATAGACAAAAATACTGAAACCATCTCTAAATCAATGGTTGGTAGTGTGCAAAAAGTACTGGTAGAAAATATAGCCAAAAAAGGAGATCACTTATTTGGACGTACAGAAAATATGCGTAATACGCACTTCAAAGGTGACAAGTCCCTGATTGATCAAATTGTCAATATAAAAATTACCCAAGGTCGTGGTAATTCTTTAATGGGTGATTTACTCACCTAAATTTCGACTGGTTCCAAAAGGAAATAAGACTTTCCAAGTCTCTTTCCTTGTAACCACTATTACATTAGCAATCCAATGCATTTTACTAAGCAAACATAAAGTGAAAAGTCCCGCCTTTAAAGTGATTTTTTTCTTGCTTTTATAAGTGATAGGATGGTAAATGATGATTAATTTCAACCTTTTCAGAATTAACCAGTCTCATCTACATCAACACCCTCTATATAAACATCAATAACAAATGGCCTGGCTTCTAGAATACCTCGTGGCAGTATAACGAACTCTTAGAAAGAGCCATCAAACAACTAAAAAATGGTGCTGATTCTGAAGATACTATTCGTAAGCTTACTGACCAATTAACCAACAAACTTCCATTGAAAATTTACCCCAATGTGATTAAGTGCTAATATTTGTCTTTCGCCAATTGCCACTCGACATAATGACTTTTCAATTTGATAATGCTCAACTTTAATCACATGAGCGATGGGATTTTATACTAAAGCAGTAAACTACTGCTATTAACTTTATTTTTCAATAATTTTTGATGAGTAGTTCAATGTCATCTGCCATTTTAATCGGGTTATGCGGAGCAGGAAAGCCCGCAAAAATTTGCCCATCTGGATTGAGTAGATAAATCCAAGCGGTATGATTAATCAAGTAGCCAAACTCTAGAACGCCTTTTGGCAATGGCTCATCATTTTTAAGCACTGTTGGCTTGCCATTTTTTGCATAAACCACTCGTTCATAATACGCACCAAAGGGTTTGATAAGCTGATTAATTTGTACTTGGTCACCAGACACACCTAAAAAGTCTTTATCAAAATAAGTCACATAAGTTTTTAACACGCCCGGCGTGTCTCTAGCTGGGTCAAAAGTAATAGCAACAAGGTTTGGTACAATGTTTATACCTCTTTTAATCAAAGTGGATTTAAGTATTGACATATCCATTAACCCAGTAGGACATACATCTGGACAATGTGTATAAATAAAGGATAACAACGTCCATTTTCCTTTAAAGTTATTGTTATCGAATTTATTGTTGTTATGATCAACCAGCGAAAAAAAAGGCAATTTCTTATCAGGATTGTGAAGAACGTAAGAGACTTTAAGCTGTTTTTCTAAATCTTTGTAATTTTTATTAGGACTGGTAAAATAAAATGTCGCAATGACCAGTGCAACCACGCCAATACCACTAAGTAATTTATTATTCATAAGACTAAATATATGTTGATTGCTCATCATATCTCCTTAATATGTAAGATTTTGACTTTGTTGGCGTAATTACCAAGAAAGGGTTTTAACTATGAGATTAAACAATAGCCCTGAAATAAGTTCTAGGTTTCCCATTTTCGCTCCATCAATAAAATCAGCTTACTCAAAGTCCAACTGCTTTTGAGTAAGCACTATATGCAACGACTATGCCACCTCTTTGATAAAGGCTTTAAGTAAATCTTGAGTACGAGGCATTCGCTCCTTATCTGCCAAATAAATACTCCGGACATTTAACCAAATTGCCACTGGCTTATACCTACGCTTTAATACTTTTTGATGTGCAAATATAATTGCTTTGACTGCCACCCGAGTATTATCAGTAATTAAATTAACTAATAAGCCACCTTTTAGGGTTTCTGCATGAGCTGTAGTAATACGCTTGTAATAAGCGAAAATGCTATTACTTTAATAATCAAATTTAAACTTTTCATGGCATATCTCCTTGCTGTGTTATTTTTAGACCTTTGCATACTTTATGCAAAGGTCTTATTTAAATGTTTTTACTAATACATCATACGATGGTGATTGCCTGTCATTTTCTTTTCTTTTCTAACTTGAGCATACACGGTTTTTGTTAAGCCATTGTCAAAAACCAAGTCAATCATCACTGTATCGCCCTTACGTAGTACTGACTTAGGGCCAATCAACATAATATGCCAGCTACCTGGTTTTAAATGTAGCTTGCCTTTAGTTGGAATTGGCATAAATTCCTGTTTAGCCATTTTCATCATATCGCCTTGCGCTACAGTTCTGTGCAATTCAATACGCTTATAGCCGCTAGCATTGACAGAAAGCAATTTAATATCATAATTAGTGTTGTTATTAATTTGCATAAAAAGACCCAATGCTGGCGCGTTAGGCGGTGATAAACGCACCCATGGATCGTTTATCACAATTTCAGTTGTGGTATAATTCGTGTGATGATGCTCCATTGCAGTGGATACATTCAAAATTGTTAGCATAGTGAATGCTAACATAAGTTTCTTTGTTTTATTAAACATGATTTTCTTCCTTTTCTTAAGAATTAAAGCTGTCGCTGTTATTCTGTTCTCAAATTAGAAACAGAATAAAAAAATCTTCGCACTTTTGTCTATAAGACACAAAATGCAAAGATTTTTTATGACATTAACTTAAGATAAGGTGGGGCACGAATAGCCAGAAACTTTAACAGTGTTTTTGACTGAACATTGTTTTGAATAACTATAAAGCTATATACATATTCATTTACAGAATCAAAATAATATTTTACATTGGTATCTATAATATCCAATGCGCTAATATTTAATAAACAATACGGACAACTTAAGTCAACAGAACTTGGATTATGCTGTTCATCATCCGAATTAATCCAAACTTGTTTATAACCCTGCATCGTACAAATTGTGAAAAACTTACCACTTTGTTTAAAATCAGCAGTTAAGGCAAAAATTGTTGGAGAGAATAATTGAAATAGTGTAGCCAATATTAGTACATAGATAGTACACACTCTATTTTTATTAGTATTAATCATCACGTTTCATTCTACACTGCAATTTAGTAAAAAATTAAATATGTTTTTAATTATGCAAAACTTTCTATTTAATTAATGTCCATCTATACATCTACTAAAGATGATGGTTTTGGATGGTAAAATACACATTTAATGAATCTCACTCTCGAAATTAACAACACAGAACAATTAGCCAATATTTAGTGTATTTGTCAAAAGATAATGCCATTGGGATGCACGAGGTAGAAATAGCCATTAAAACTCATACACATAATGACTTGCCAGATAAGGTTGTTCATATTAAAACCAAGCGTAAATTGATTCATGTGCGTAGTAAAAATCAGAAAAACTATGTGAATGCCATTTAAGGATAAAGACTATACTTTTGGTATTGGTCCTGGCAGGGTACTGGCAAGACCTATCTTACAGTAGCACGCGTCGTTGAAGCGCTAGAAAGGTCTGATATACGTCGACTAGTTTTAGTATGTCCTGCAGTTGAAGCGGGGAAAAATTAGGGTTTATACGAGGCAGAACTTTGAATGAAGTGTTTATTATTTTAGATGAGACGTAAAACACCGCCATAGAACAAACGAAAATATTTTTAACTCGATTGGGGTTTGGTTCAAAAATGGTTATTACTGGTGATGTAACTCAAATTGATTTACATAAACCTAATTAGTCAGGTTTGTTACACGCAATAAAAGTTCTAAAAGATGAGCATAAAATTTCATTTTGTCATTTCGAATCAAAAGATAAGGTATTGTTTTGGCGTATGAAAAATTTGAATAAAAATACTAAAATTATAGTTGGCCTATCAGGTGGGGTTGATTCCTCAGTAACCATACTATTATTACTTAAACAAGGCTATCAGGTTGAAGCATTGTTTATGAAAAATTGGGAAGAAGATGATAAAAGCGAGTATTGTAGCGCCGAGCAAGACTTATCTGATACACAAAAAGTTGCTGATAAACTTGACGTAAAATTGCACACTGTTAACTTTTCAGCAGACTATTGGGATGATGTGTTTGCCCATTTTCTCAAAGAGCATAAAAAAGGTCGTACGCCCAATCCCGATGTTTTATGCAATCAAAAAATCAAATTTAGAACGTTTTTAGAACATGCGCTATCATTAGGTGCAGATAAAATTGCCACGGGGCATTATGCTCGCATTGCTGAAAAAAATGGCACTTATCAACTCAAAACGGGTTTGGATGATAGCAAAGATCAAAGTTATTTTTTGCATCTCTTAAACCAGTATCAACTCTCAAAAAGCCTTTTTCCCTTAGGTGAAATTAATAAAATTGATGTACGCAACATTGCCACAGAAAATAGCCTTGTCACTGCTGACAAGAAAGACTCAACAGGTATTTGTTTTATTGGTGAGCGTAATTTTTCTGAGTTCTTGGCAACCTATCTACCAAAACAACAAGGTGATATTGTGGATGAACGAGGACAATTTATCAAACACCATCAAGGTTTGGCTTTTTATACAATGGGTCAACGCAAAGGTTTAGAAATTGGTGGTGGTTTTGGCAGCTCAGGTGAGCCTTGGTTTGTGGCAAATAAGTGTATTGAGCGTAATGAACTGATGGTTGTACAAGGTGACCATGCGTTGCTATATCACCAAACCTTAAATGCCTCCAATCCCCATTGGATTAACACACTGCCAACATTACCACTGACGTGTAGCGCCAAAATACGCTACCGCCAACAATCACAATCTTGTATGATTAGCCAACATGATAACAAGCAATTAAAGGTTGTTTTTAAGCAATCTCAACGTGCAATCACCCCAGGGCAATCTATTGTTTTTTATGATCATGAGACTTGTCTTGGTGGTGCAATTATTGAGTGCAGACTATAAATGAATAAATTACGCGACCAAACCTTGGCTCTGGCCAGTATATTACAAACCACAACATTGGTTGACCAACTTGCTTCAACGGGTACTTGTGATGCAAATAGCAACCAAGCTAGCTTAAAAAGTATTATCACCAGTAGTACCAAACTTGAAGAGGTGTTTAATCCCAAGCAAGATTTATTAGTTGGTATTGCTGCGTTAAAAGTTGTATTGGACAATAAAACCAAACGTATACAACAAATCATCCTTTATGCATTGGCTTTAATTAATCTTGAAAAGAAATTAATGAAAAATCAAGCACTACTCAATCAAATCACTTTAGAAATTGACTTGATTAAAAATCAAGACTTCTTTGAGATTTCTCATACAAATTCAGTAGCACGCTTAGCTCAACTTTATAAGTCAACCTTGGGTGGTTTAAATCCCAGAATCATGGTCAATGGCGAACAAATCTACTTATCTAATAAACATACTGCAAACCACATTAGAGCGTTATTACTAGCAGGTATTCGGGCGGTATCTTTATGGAAGTCCCAAGGTGGTAAAACTTGGCATTTACTATTTAGTAAGAAAAAGATACTTAATTTGATTAACTCATTAGAAGGGTTGAATAAATAATCCTTATACCCTATAGACTTTTGGCGTTTAAGACTTTATAATTACGTCTTTAATTATTTTTATACTTCTTTCATAATGGCTAATTCAGCAGGTTCTAGGAAACGCGCAAGACAAGCAGTTAAACGTAACAAACACAATTCAAAAATTCGCGCTAAAGTTCGTACTTTTATTAAAAAAGTTACTTATGCTTTAGAAGTAGGCGACAAAGAACAAGCACAAGGTGGTTTTACCATCATGCAAAAGATGATTGACCAAGCAGTTAACAAAGGCCTAATGCATAAAAGCCAAGCGGCTAGAAAAAAATCACGCTTAAATGCACAAATTAAGGCATTATAAAATTAGCATTTAAATTATTAAAAACTTTTTTGAGGATTTTTTGTATTACACACTTTTACAACAATTCAAGGATTTTTTTAAAAGAGCGTGGTTTTTCACTAGATTGGTTATATATACTAACCTCTCATAATCATCTATTTTCTTAAATAGCGACATGATAAGCGAGTCTGACAAAATATTATTTAGAAGTGTTGTTGAAAATAGCACCCCTGTTAATAAAGAGAAAGCCACGTTTCAAGAGCCGACCAAGAAAAAAGCCTTTAAAGCTTATATCTACATTACTCACGGCAGTTTATCTGGCTCAGATATAATCAGTTATGCTCGAAATGGGGTTTCACTAAAAATTATCAAAAAAATGAGACAAGGCAACATTAGTCGCGCACCCACCTTAGATTTACACGGCCAAACCACTATTGAAGCTTGCCAGTCATTGTCTGAGTTTATGCATTACCATCAACATCAGCGATTTATCCATATTATCCATGGCAAAGGTTACAATTCTGATCAGGGTAATAGTATTTTAAAAAGCCAAGTGGCTAGTTTTTTGCGTCAACATCCTGAAGTGTTGGCCTTTAATTCCTGCCCGCCCAAAGATGGCGGCACAGGTGCAGTATTTGCCCTCTTAAAGCAAAACTAGATCATGTTCAATATTGATGAAATTTACACCATCTCTAGTTTTTTGTCCTTGTGCAATAAAACCATTGAGAATAAGATTCCTACTTGTTGGCTACAAGGGGAAATATCCAATTTAGTACGCTCAGCATCAGGTCATTGGTATTTTTCCCTCAAAGACAGTAAAACCCAAGTGCGTTGCGCTTTATTTCGGCTCAATCAGCGCCATATTAAGTTTGACCCTGAAAATGGCATGGAGGTTTTGGTTCAAGCCGCACCTACCTTATACGAGGTACGGAGTTATTTTCAACTCATCATCCAACATCTTGAGCCCGTAGGTGTTGGTAATTTAAATCTTGCCTTTGAGCAACTAAAAAATAAACTTGCTAGCGAGGGTTTGTTTGATAATGCTCACAAAAAACCATTGCCTAATACTATTAATACTATTGGTGTTATTTCTTCATCAACAGGTGCGGTTATTCGAGATATTATTAAAGTATTGAATCACCGCTACCCCTTTGCTGATATTTTATTATTTGATTCAATAGCTCAAGGTCAAGGCTCAGTGCAAAAACTCACAAATGCTTTAAATGCAGCTGACCAATCAGGCAAGTGTGACGTTATTATTATTGCCAGAGGTGGTGGCTCATTAGAAGACTTATGGGCGTTTAATGAAGAAGTATTGGCAAGAGCAATCTTTAAAGCTAGAACGCCAATTATTAGTGCAATTGGTCATGAAACGGATACCACAATTGCTGATTTTGTTGCTGATATTCGCGCACCCACACCAAGTGCTGCTGCCATATTGGTCGTACCTGATCGGCTAGAATTACTCACCAATACGGATAAGTTATACACACAACTACATCGATCTTATCAGCAAACTTTGCATGATTATCAATCTGGCCTTAATCAGCTTAAATTGAGAATACCAAGCCCAAATAGGCAAATTGCTTTTTTTAGTCAAAAACTTGACCATACAAACATCAATCTTAACAGTCATGCAAAATCAATACTGACTTTAAATAATGCCAAACTTATTTCACTATTTTCTGCCTTAAAGCAACACTCACCTATTGAAACCATCAAACATTCTAAGGTTTTAAACCAAGTTTCTTTTACTCAGCTTAAAGATAAAATTAAACAAATAATTAACACCAATAATAATGCTCTACATTTAGCAAATGAAAAACTTCAAAAGATAATTACTACTTTGACTGATAAACAAAAAACCACATTATCTATCCAAGCCAACTCGCTTCATCACTTATCACCACTTAATACGCTTTCACGAGGTTTTAGTATTACCACTAATGCAAAAAATCAAGTATTATCCTCAACAACTAACATTAAAACCAACCAAACCATTACCACTCAATTAGCCGATGGAAAACTATATTCTAAAATTGAAAAAATTGAAAAAAATTAACGTCATCATCTTGTTATTGTTATCCAATATTGCATTGGCTAATATCGACATTGAAGACACACCCATACCTGGTGGCATTGCTGTGGTTGATTTTCAAAGTAACCATTCAAATCCAAAGGCTTTTTATGGCATTGTTCCTGTCTATATTCAGCATATCAAAGACCAATACTGGCAAGCGTTGATAGGCATACCACTACTTGCAAAAGTAGGGGAAAAATATATCACTATTAAAGATTTTTCCACCCAAAAAATCACTTTTACAGTGCATGAACATCACTATAAAGAACAGCACATCGCTCTCACTGGCAAGAAAAAAAAATACGTCAATCCAAGCCTTAAACACATGAATCGAATTAAGCGTGAACGCACTATTTTATCAAAAACTAGAAAGCTATTTTCTGAGAAATCTTTATTTAACGGTCAATTTATTCGACCTGTTAAAGGTGTTATTACTAGTCCCTTTGGGCTTAAACGCTTTTATAATGAGCAAGCACGCCGAGCACACACAGGAGTAGATTTTGCAGGCAATATAGGCACGCTAATACACGCACCAGCAGATGGCAAAGTGATACTCATAGGACATTTTTTCTTTAATGGCAATACCATATTCATTGACCACGGACAAGGGTTAATCAGTGTTTATATTCACATGAATAAACACTTAGTTAAACAAGGTCAGCTGGTTAAGAAAGGGGATAAGATTGGTACTATTGGTCAAACTGGACGTGCCACAGGCGCTCATCTACACTGGGGTATTTATCTTAATCAAACCACGATTAATCCAAATTTATTATTCGGTGTGTCTGATGAAATCTGATGTGTCTTTATTGCGTAGGCTCGGTGCTATATCGTATGATATTTTCTTAACATTTTCTTTGGTGTTCTTTGTTACTGGTGTTGTTATTATTGTTTTTTTCAAGGAAGAAGTGCCAAATGGTGATACTTTCTTTTATGTAATAACAATACCAATGACTTATCTATATTTTGCCTGGTCGTGGGTTAAAGGTAGGCAAACACTAGGTATGAAGGCTTGGAAGTTTCAAATTAAACAAATAAATAGTAATAATATTACCCACAAGCAAGCATTTATTCGACTCATTAGCGTAATATTCTCTTTTGCCTTTTTTGGCTTGGGGTTTTTATATCAACTACTTGATAAAGATAATAGAGCAATACACGACAAAATTTCCAACACCATTTTAATAAAAAATTGACTTGTATCAATATTACCAATAAAAGACCTGTGCTATAATATCACTACTTATTATTTAAAGTATTGGAAATAAGAAAATGAGTTCAACAGTTGATAACAGCGACGTAAGAGGTAATATTCTTATGCTAAGCACTTTGGTTGTAACTTTGGTATTGCCACTGGCATTAATCATCTTATCCTACATTGGGATCATCTCTGGCACGGCTGAATATGTTTCAGCATTTGCAGTTATTGCGTCTATGATTTATATTGTTGGTGGCACTATTTGGATGTTTACCCAAGATTCAAAAGATGGCGAACAACTCTCTGATGGCTAACACCATCACTTATTAACTTGAGCGTCAAAGCATTTATACAGTCTGCCAAAGGGCAGAAAAAAAAGCCAAATAATTTATTTGGCTTTTTTTATAACTATCAAATAACAATTATTCTTTTAGTGTTGTTAATCACCCTTATTCGTCAAAGCTTTTTGGTTAATAATTTTCCTTTCATACTGTATGATAAACAGAAAATCATTAACCAAAATATTTCAGTCAATCAAACACTTGATGAAAAAAATAAACAACTGTCAATTGAGCTTAAAGCTGAATCAGAAGCCAATATGGAAATTTTGGAATCTATTGCTAGATACAAATTTGGATTGCTTAAAGAGGGTGAAAGATACTATCAAATTAGCCAATCAAAATAAGCCTTAGTTAAGGAATGCCTAACCATTATTATTTAATCATTCCTGCTAGTGGTGTAGGTACACGTATGCACTCTGAAAAGGACGGTCTTGATTGGCAAGCCAAAATTCCCAAACAATATCTAAAATTAGATAACAGATTAACCATACTTGACCAAACATTAAAAACCTTACTTAGTATTGATCAAATCAAGGGTTACGTCATTGCTATTGCAAAAGAAGATCGTCTATTTGCCAAATCAACATTTAACAACCACCCCAAATTATTAACCACAGTCATCGGTGGCAAAGAGCGCATGAATTCTGTTATCAATGCGCTTAAAGAACTCATAAATTTCGCCAAAAACGATGATTGGATATTGGTTCACGACAGTGCCCGCCCCTGTGTGAAGACATCAGAAATAATCAATTTAATGAATCAACTCAAATACCACGCAACTGGTGGATTACTTGCAACTAAGGTTGTTGACACCATTAAACAAGCTAATAATAATATTGTCAACACCACCATTGACAGATCAAATCTTTGGCAAGCCCAAACGCCACAAATGTATCGCTTTGGTATATTATTAAAAGCCTTTAATACTGCCATCAAGGATGGTATTAACACCACCGATGAGGCTAGTGCCATTGAGCACTTGGGGCTTGAGTCAATTTTGGTTAAGTCTAGCAGAAGCAATATCAAAATTACCAATCCAGAAGATTTGGCACTGGCAAATTTTTACTTAACTCGGTATCAAAAAACTTTTAATCCTAGGCACTGAACACTAAAGCCGAAATCCTTACTACGCGAATTAGGAAGCACTTGAGCATTGCCACTAAATAGAAGACGGTAACTGAGCATTAACCTCAACCTCAATAGAGCTTCACAAGTACGCACCCGAGTCTCGATATAAAGAACCACCAGCGTCGCGGCGGCCCCGCTAAGTGTACCTCGAATCATTGCCAGTAGTAACCGCATGTTTCATATTTTCAGCAGTCTAGGTTTGGCTGTCAATGGTGACAATACTGCAAGTAATACCACCTGCGACCAGAACCAAACTGATTAAAAAACTCATTGGCTTTGTCATTCATCAAGTTTTCGGCTTTATTAATGGCTTAAATCACTAGCATTGTCTGAGTTTGTAGAGCCTAGGGCGTTGCGTAGTGTGCTACCCTCTTCTTTGAGTAAGGTGGTTGTTTTGGGGTTTTTTTTGTTAACAACGGTTTAACTGTACTTAGTGTTTAAATCTAGGTAAGTGGGTTTATCGAAAGTATCAGTGGTTTGTGCACCAATGAAAAATGAAAGACTAAAAAGAGTGCTCATTGAGTGCTCTTTTTATAAATTAAATATTATTTTTCTAAAGCAATATCCAGCACTTCATCAATCCATTTCACTTGAATAACCTTAAGGTTGCCTTTGATTTTTTCAGGTACTTCGGACAATTCACGCTCGTTATCATCAGGGATAATCACCGTTTTAATACCACCACGCAGTGCGGCTAACATTTTCTCCTTTAGTCCACCAATTGGGGTGACTTCACCTCGAAGAGTAATCTCGCCTGTCATAGCAACATCGGCTTTAACTTTTCTACCTGTGAGTACTGATACCAGTGCCGTAGTCATCGCTGCACCTGCACTAGGTCCATCTTTTGGTGTTGCGCCATCAGGCACATGAATATGGATATCCAGTTTCTCGTCAAAATTCTCATCAATACCAAATTTCTTGGCTCTGCTTTTAACCACAGATTTTGCTGCTTGGATTGATTCTTGCATGACATTACCTAACTGACCTGTGTAGTTAAGCTTGCCCTTGCCTTTATAAGCAGTGGCTTCAATGGTGAATAAATCCCCACCTACCGAAGTCCAAGCAAGTCCTGTTACTTCGCCCACTTGATTATTTTGTTCAGCCAGTCCAAAACGAAATTTCCTCACGCCTAAATATTTCGCTAAACTCTTGACATCAATATTGGCTTTGGTTTTACGTTTTTTTAACACCACTTCTTTAACCACCTTTCGACAAATGGTGCTAATCCTCCTACTCAAACTGCGCACACCTGCTTCACGCGTGTAATAACGAATAATATCTAAAATAGCACCATCTTGAAACTTAATTTCACTGTCCTTAATGCCATTGCCATCCATTGCCTTTTTAATTAAATGGCGCTTAGCAATTTCAACTTTTTCATCTTCGGTATAGCCAGACAATTCAATAATTTCCATTCTGTCTAAAAGTGGCTGTGGCAAATCAAGTGAGTTAGCAGTTGCTACAAACATGACTTGTGATAAGTCATAATCGACTTCTAAATAATGGTCATTAAAAGTGTGATTTTGCTCTGGATCTAACACTTCTAACATCGCCGAAGAAGGATCGCTACGATAGTCACTTGCCATTTTTTCAATTTCATCTAACAAGAAAAGTGGATTTTTAACCTTCGCTTTTTGCATTTTTTGTATGATTGAGCCTGGCATGGCACCAATATAAGTACGCCTATGGCCACGAATTTCTGCCTCATCTCGAACACCGCCAAGTGCCATGCGAACGTATTTACGATTAACTGCTCCAGCAATAGATTCACCTAAAGAGGTTTTACCCACACCTGGAGGACCCACCAAGCACAAAATATTAGCCTTGTTATGAGTCATACGTGTTTGTACTGCTAAATGCTCTAAGATGCGCTCTTTAACTTTGTTCAAGCCATAATGGTCATCATCAAGAATTTTTTGCGCCTTATTAAGGTCTTTGTTAATAACGGTTTTCTTTTTCCATGGTGTATCACACAAGTTTTCAATATAAGTGCGAATAATAGAGGCATCAGATGAGTGTGATGACATCCGCGAAAGTTTTTTTAACTCGCTTTGTGCTTTTTCCTTAGCCTCTTTTGACATCTTAGCCTTGTTAATACTGGCTTGCAATTCCTCAATTTCATTTTCATCTTCAGCCTGACCCAGTTCTTTTTGAATGGACTTCATTTGTTCATTCAAATAATAATCACGTTGATTGGATTCCATTTGCTTACGAACGCGTGATTGAATTTTCTTCTCAGTACCTAATACATCAATCTCGCCTTGAATGACCGATAAGATTTTATTAAGCCTATCTTGGGCATTATCATCACCTAACAAGGCTTGTTTTTCAGACACCTTAAGGTTTAGATTGGCAATAATCACATCACTAAAACGCTCAACATCGCTCACTTTTTGTAACACCTTGAGTACCTCTTCTGGCACTCTTTTATTTAACTTAATATAATTCTCGAAACCATCTAACGCCAAGCGCATCATTGCTTTTATTTCAGTATCATTATTTGACTTTAAGCTAAATTCACTTAAACTCACCTCAGAAAAACCATCAACTTGTACAATTTGTTCAATCTTAGCACGCCTGACTCCTTCAACTAAAATCTTGATGGTGCCATCGGGTAATTTTAATATTTGTAGAATAATCGCTAACGTGCCTACTTGATGCAAATCATCATTCAAAGGCTCTTCTACTTTATCATCTTTTTGAGTCACTAAAAAAATGTATTTATTGGTACCCATTGCTTGAGTAATCGCATTAACAGAGGTTTTTCTGCCAACAAATAATGGCATAACGGTATGAGGGAAAACCACCACATCTCTTAAGGGCAATAATGGAATATTACCTTTGCTTAAATCAATTTGTTCGTTGGTGAGCTCTGTTCCCATAGCAATGTAACGCCTTTGAAGTTTAGTAATCTAGATAGATAGTGCTTAGTAACAAAAATTTCAAGTAGCCAAGCCCCAGAATCATCCACTTTTTCATGATAAATATGTCCAATATCATGAATATTACTACGAATATAGGCACTATTAACATTCAAGTGAATCTTTGCACGAGTCATCATGCCACTAACCTGTTCGGCTAGGGCTTGATAAAGAAAATCAACACCTTTTCCTGTTTGTGCTGAAAGCCAAACTCGATAAATATGTCCATGTTCATCACAATCTATGCGTGGTGCAAAATTATCCAAACAATCAATTTTGTTCATCACCAATATACTTGGGATGTTGTTTGCACCAATTTCAAAAATAATGTCTTCAACTTGGGCAATTTTCTCAATATTGTATTCATCAGCCGCGTCAACAATGTGCAATAAAACATTAGCACGCTTAGTTTCCTCTAATGTGGATTTAAACGCATCAATAAGGTCATGAGGCAAGTCTTGAATAAAACCTACGGTATCAGCAATCATTGCCTCCCCAGACGCAGGCAATATCACACGTCTAATGGTTAAATCAAGGGTTGCAAAAAGCTGATCATTGGCAAATACTTGCGCATTGGTTAGGGTATTAAACAAAGTTGATTTACCTGCATTGGTATAACCCGCTAAAGCAATCATGGGTAATTCATTTTTAGTGCGTGATTTTCTACCCAAATCACGTTGCTTGTGCACTTTATCTAATCGCTTGGTAATATTTTTAATGCGCACAGCAATCAATCGCTTATCAGTTTCTAGCTGAGTTTCGCCAGGACCACGCAGCCCAATACCGCCTTTTTGACGTTCAAGATGCGTCCAGCCACGAACCAAGCGTGTTGATAAATGCCTAAGTTGTGCCAATTCTACTTGCAACTTACCTTCAAAGGAGCTGGCACGCAAGGCAAAAATATCTAAAATTAGTCCTGTTCTATCCATCACTTGGCAATTTAGAGATTTTTCTAAATTGCGTTCTTGCGAAGGTGATAATTCAGAAGAAAAAATCACCAAATCCAATGCCAAATCCTCTACCATTATTGCAATCTCTTCAACCTTACCTGTGCCAATAAAAAACCGAGCTAAGGCTGAATTGCGACTTACTTTAATGGTTTTAACAATATCCAGACCTGATGACTTAGCCAGTTCTTTAAATTCAGCTTGGGCATTGTGCGATTGTCTATTACTTAGTAATTCAACATACACCAAAAGTGTTCTTTCGCCTTTACCAACGACGCCTTTTTGTTGTTCAAATAATGCCAATTAAAGCCTTCGTGTTAGCCAACTTTTTTGAACTTGTTGGGAGGTTTTTGGGATTGATAAATAATCAATGGTGCTTTTTTCTTCTCCACCACTGCTTTGTCAATAATCACTTCTGTAACATCTTTAAGAGATGGTAATTCAAACATCGTATCTAATAACAAATCTTCTAAAATAGAACGCAAGCCTCTAGCCCCTGTTTTTCGTTTAATGGCCAATTTTGCAATTGCCAGTAAGGATGGCTTTCTAAAAATAAGTCTAACACCTTCCATGGAAAATATTTCTTGGAACTGCTTAGTCACTGAATTTTTAGGCTGCGTTAAAATTTGCACCAAGGCAGTTTCGTCCAATTCACCTAGTGCTGTTTGTACTGGCAAACGACCAACAAGCTCTGGAATTAAGCCAAATTTAATTAAATCTTCTGGTTGAATCAGTGCAAATAAATCGCTCAATGTTTTTTCTTCTTTTTGGTCTTTTACATTTGCAGAAAAACCAATGCCTGTTACTTTTTCAACACGTCTATTAATAATTTTATCCAAACCATCAAAAGCACCGCCACAAATAAATAAAATCTTCGAAGTATCCACATCAATAGTTTCTTGATTAGGGTGCTTGCGGCCACCTTGAGGTGGCACACTTGCCACAGTGCCTTCAATCAGCTTAAGCATGGCTTGCTGTACACCCTCGCCTGAGACGTCACGAGTAATAGAAGGTGAGTCAGAACGACGAGAAATTTTATCAATTTCATCAATAAAAATAATGCCGCGTTGAGCGCGTTTTAGATCAAAATCACATTTTGATAATAAATTTTTAATCACATTTTCAACATCATCACCCACATAACCCGCCTCAGTTAATGTCGTTGCATCAGCCACTGTGAAAGGAACATCTAAGATACGTGCTAATGTTTGTGCTAATAGCGTCTTACCTGAGCCTGTAGGTCCAACCATTAAAATATTGGACTTATCCAATTCTACTTTATTAGATACATAACCGCTTCGAAGACGTTTGTAATGATTGCAAACTGCAACAGATAGTACTTTCTTGGCATGGTCTTGACCAATCACATAATCATTTAGAAAGTTGTTTAACTGTTTGGGTGTGTAATTCCAATCCTTAAACTCATTAACCTCTTCTTGTGATGCTTGTTCTTCAATTAAATCATGGCACGATTCAATACATTCATTGCAAATATAAATACCAGGGCCTTTAATTAAACGTTCAATCTCAGATTTACCTTTGCCACAAAATGAACAAACCAATTCTTGATTATCGTCTTTCATAAATTTAACGTTTTGTCAATACTTTGTCAATTAAGCCGTATTTAGCGGCCTCATCTGCTGACATAAAATTATCTCTATCGGTGTCCTTTTGGATGGTTTTAATCGTTTGACCCGTATGGAGTTTTAAAATTTGATTGAGTTTTTCTCTCACTTTTAAAATTTCTTGTGCATGGATATCAATATCGCTCGCCTGACCAGAAAACCCGCCCAAAGGCTGATGAATCATACACCGAACATTAGGCAGTGCAAAACGCTTACCTTTAGCCCCTGCTGTTAATAGCAAAGCACCCATACTTGCCGCCTGACCAATACACAAAGTAGACACATCAGGTTTGATAAATTGCATGGTGTCATAAATCGCCAAACCAGCAGAAACTAACCCACCAGGAGAGTTAATATATAAGTGAATATCTTTATCAGAATTTTCTGATTCTAAAAAAAGTAATTGCGCCACAATCACATTTGCCATGTAGTCTTCAACGGGGCCCACTAAAAAAATAATACGTTCTTTTAAAAGACGTGAATAAATATCATAAGCTCTTTCACCTCGAGCAGATTGCTCCACTACCATCGGGATTTGATTTAAATTTTCAATATCCATTTAACTACTGTGTAATTTCTTGAAATTTTTTCTGCTTGAAAGTTACTTTGGCCTTGTCTAAGATTAAATCTTGTACCATTTTTTCGACCACTAATAACTCAATACTTGATTTTCTCCTTGGGTTTTGATTGTAAAAATCAATCATTTTCTGAGTGTCTTCACCATATGTCTGAGACATTTCTTGTAATTTTGCATCAATTTGTTTCATGCTGGCACTTAATTTATTATCACTAGAAATTTGATTAACCAACAAACCTAATTTAACACGACGTTGCGCTTCATCATTAAAGGCAGAAGCAAATATCTCGTCTTGTGCTGACAAACCTTGCTGTTGCATACGCTCTTTCATCTCTTTAAGTAAGTTTTGCGCTTCATTGTCGATGCTAGACTGTGGCACGTCAAATTGATTAGCTTCAGAAAGTGCGTCAAAAATAGCATTTTTATTTAAATGACCAATACGGCCATCAATTTCGACCTTCATTTGCGCTTTCATACTCACTTTTAAAGCCTCCATGTCTTTTTCGCCAAACTTTTTAGCAAATACTTCATCTAATTTTGGCTCTTTGGGCGAGGCCACTTCATTAATATTGATCTTAAAAGTAACGGCTTTGCCTGCTAATTTATCCATATGATAATCTTTAGGGAATGTCAAATTTAATACCAGTTCACTGCTAGGAGTTGCATCCATTAAACCTTCTTCAAAGCCTTTAATCATTGAACCTTTGCCAAGTACTATTTTGGAGCCTTTGGCTTCACCACCCTCAAAGGTTTCTCCATCAATCAAGCCTTTAAAGTCAATTGATAATCTATCGCCCGTTTTAGAGTTGCGTTTAACGGCTTTATACTCAGTTAATTGTTCTTTTAATCCATCCAGTGTTTTTTGCTCGTCAGCTTTGGTAATCTCTACTTTGGTTTGTCCAATAGCAAGTTCTGAAAAATCAGCTACTTTAATCTCAGGAAACACTTCAAACTCCACCGTATAAGAAAAAATTTTCTCATCTTCTGAGTCAACTTTGCTAATAACTGGCTGTGCAACAGGCGTTGCTTTGACTTGTGTCAATGCATTAGTTAAGGTTTCGTTCACAATCTCATTAATGGCATCTGAACTGGCATTACCACCAAAACGCTTACGCACAACAGAAACGGGAACTTTACCTTTTCTAAAGCCGTCAATATTCACTTGCGATGCCATTTTTTGTAAAATTTTATCCGTTTTTTGGTTAAAAGTATCAATAGGCAAGTCTACTGTTAACAATCTGGCTAGACCTTCTAATGTTTCTAGTGAAGTTTTCATTGCGTTCAAATCCATTTTTATACTTGAAAAGAAGAACCAATTATACCTAAAACACGGGTAATAAAAAAGGTAGTATAACTACCTCTTAATGTTAATTAAAGCTTGTCCCAGCCTTGACTCATCTTTTAATTTTGCAACCCAGCAATATATTGAGAAACTGCCTCAATCTCTTTATTACTTAAATATTTGGTGATGTTTCTCATCATCCCTTCATAGTCATTATTACGCTCAGCCGCATTGGTATCCATTTGTACATTATGCGCATCTTGGCGAAAAGCGATGAGTTGTTTGGTTATATAAGCCGCATGCTGAGAGACTAAAGCTGGAAACTTAGCAGAAGGAATGCCAGTTCCTATAGGGCCATGACAGGCAATACAAGCCGTTACACCTTTCTCTTTATTACCACCTCTATAAAGCCGCTCACCCAAAGCAATATTGGCATTTTTACTGGCAACACCTTGAGTGATGGTTTGCTTGGAAAAATAAGCAGCTAAATTCTCCATATCGCTCTCAGTTAATGGTGCAACCGTGCCTTTCATAATCGCATCTTGACGAACGTTTGATTTAAAATCTTGCAACTGTTTTAGTAAATAGCCTTCGCCCTGTCCAGCTAATTTAGGAAATGTAGCCACTACCGAATTACCCTGAACACCGTGACAAGCAACACAAGTTACCGCAGTAACTTTGCCTTTGACAACATCGCCAGATGCAAAAACATTGATTGAAGTAAAAGCGATTGCAATAATAAAAATTGAGGCTAATTTATTCATAATATATGCGTTTTTTTGAAAACAAATAAGTCAACATTATACATTAATTCTGGTCTATTAAAATAGTGAAATAAAGAGTGGTTTTTATTGTTTGGATAAATAATCAGCAATTGATTGTTCATGACCAACAACCATTGGCGCCATTGCATTCATAGTTGGGTCTTTACGTGCGCCTAAAATAGTATTTAGCGTTATCATGACCATGTATAGTGTAGTATTTTTTTTTCATTATTATGTTGTTTAAAAAAATCCCTAATAAATTAGGGATTTTTCAGTTCAAAAACAAGGGTTATTTTTGTGTTGCCAAGAAATCAGCAATTGATTGTTCTTTGCCGGCAATAATTGCCGCCATTGCATTCATAGTTGGATCTTTACGTGCGCCTGTTTGAAAATCTTTTAGTTGTTTAACGGTATAAACCGCATTTTGTCCAGCAAGGTTAGGATAAGTTGGAATGGCTGATACACCTGCGACACCATGACAACTAGCGCAACCACCAGCAGCATAATCTGCTGCGCCATCTGCTTGAGCAAAACCCATTATAAATATAGCGGCAGTTACTGCTAATAGAATTCTCTTCATTACTCTCTCTCCTTATCATTAAAATTAATGGTCCATAAATAACCACGAGTTTTTGATTATACACCGTTTTTAACAATGCGTAAACACTACCACCAAGCCAAATTTCTGCTCTCTTCTCCCTCTTTAAAAGGCTGTCCGCCAGACGAGGGATATGAAGTTATTTTTGCTGGTCGATCAAATGCGGGCAAGTCAAGTGCCATTAATACACTCACACTACAAAATAAACTTGCCAAAGTATCGCGCACTCCTGGTAGGACTCAGTACTTGGTTTTCTTTGAGCTTGACAAAGACCGTCGCCTGGTTGATTTGCCTGGCTATGGCTATGCCAAAGTGCCAGAACGTGTCAAAGCTAAATGGCATAAAGACATGAACGAATACTTTAACAAGCGTGACTGCCTGCGCGGTGCAGTGCTGGTTATGGATGTTCGCCATCCACTTAAACCTTTCGACCAAATGATGCTTGACTGGTGCCATAGTATTAATTTACCCACACAAATCATACTCACCAAATCTGATAAACTAAAAAAAGGTGCCGCCAGCAACACCTACCTTAAAGTTCGTAATCAAATTAAAAAATATCCTTATGTTGATGTGCAGTTATTCTCTAGCCTAAAAAAACAAGGTTTAGAAGCGTTGTGGGCTCGATTAGACACCTTTTTTGGCTATGTTGATTAATGCCAATCTAGCTAAGCTTAACGCTAAAGATATAGTTGTTTTAGCCAATAATCGACAAGTACTGGCTTTTAAAAAAACCTTTGCCATTCAACATAGCAATACCCAACTGCCAAAAGCCTTATCTTGGGGACAATATTTGCGCCACACTTGGTACCGAATTAGTCTTAATTCAAACTTACGCTTTATTGACCAGATTGAATCAAGAGACCTTATCAAGCAATCCATGCAAAAACTGAAGCAAAGCACAGATCAACGCCTACTGGATGAAGTGGTTAAAAATAATGATTATTGTGCCAATCATTTAATTGATTTGAACGAGTTAACTCGTTCAAAAATACGTTCATCTGAATTATTTAGTACTTGGATTGACGCCTATAAAAATACCAAATCAACCCTAGGTTTGGTTGATTTACACGACCTGCCAAGTTTAATTATTAAAGCCAATGTATCAATCACTAAACCTCATATATACGGCTTTAAAGCCCTAACTCCTCAACAACAACTTTTGTTCGATACAATTGGATATCAACAAATTAATGCCGTCAACACCCACAATATATCAGCCCTCACTTTTGATACCAGCACAAATGAAATACTCAAAGCCGCTCAATGGGCAAAAGCACACTTTGATAATAATCCTGATAAATCAGTCGTCATCGTTAGCCCACAACTTAATGATATACAACATCAGTTGAGTTCTATTTTTGATCAAGTGTTTGATGATTTTCTTACTGAGATTGGGCAAAAATCCTACAATATATCCTTAGGGCTGCGCTTAAATCAATACCCTCTTATTCAAGATTTATTATCAATTTTGACACTATCCACGCAACTACAACGCAACAAAATCCAAAGCACGTTATTTAACCAAGTCGTTACTTGTGTTTATGTCTCTGGCTATCAACAAGAAAGATCAGCCAGAAGTTTGTTAATGAACCAGATTTTATCTTTATCGACTGATGAATTCAGTTTAGATAAAATTGATGAAGCTCTATCCAAATGCCCAATCTTAAAAACTATTATTGACAATATTAAGTGTGAACAACTAACCAATAATACGCTCGAATCACACCTTTTAGCCTTTAATAGTACGCTTAAAACTTGGGGCTTTGCCACTGATAGAAACCTAAGCAGTACCGAATATCAACTATTTAAGAAATACTTACAAACCAGTTTAGGGCTTAATCGGCTCTCACTTTATTTTGACAGAGTTAGCACCCAATCTGCCATCAAACAGTTAAACAATTTAACCACGCAAGTTATTTTTCAAGCACAAGCAAGCAAAACTAACATCCAAATTCTGGGCGCTTTAGAAGCACAAAGCTTATATTTTGACGAGGCTTGGGTGTTGGGTATGACCAACCAATTCCTACCCGAACGACTCAACTTAACTCGCTTTATTGCACATGATATCAGTGTAACACACCAAATTCCGCACACAGATTACGAACTGATTGCAACTGACGCTAAAAACACACTGGAAAGTTTAAGCTCACTTGCCAGCAAAGTTGTTTTCTCCTATGCATTAACACACCTTGAAAGCGAGCAATTACCCTCACCATTGGTAGAATTTGGCCCAGCCATTAACACAAATTATATTCAAGAAATATTGCCCATTACACTAGAGTCTATTGTTGACACTCACACAACCCATTTAGAAAAACCCCAAGTCAAATCAGGTGTTCGCATTTTAAAAGACCAAATGGCTTGTGCTTTTAAAGGCTTTGCGCATCGACTCAATACCTCAAGTTTTGATGCACCACACATCGGTATCAATCGATTAGAACAAGGCAGTATTATCCACAACGCCTTGCAATATATTTATCAAGAAATTACCTCAAAAGAACAACTTCTAGCCCTTAATACTAAAGAACTTGATAGTCTTATTTTTAACAAAATAAACGTCGCCCTTAAACGCTATCCAAGCTCAGGTTTTAAAAAAATAGAGAAACTCAGGCTCTCTCGCCTTATTCACTCCTTCATTGAAACCGATAAACAAAGAGAAGATTTTTGTGTACTAGCAACTGAGCAAAACATCACCGCCAATATTGCCAATTTAGAATTTGAAACCCGACTAGATAGACTCGACCAAATGAACAATGGCGACCAAATCATCTTCGATTATAAAACAGGTACGACCTCAATCGCCAGCTGGTGTGGCAAGGCCATTAGTGAGCCACAACTCCCCATTTACACCCTCATCAATAACGTTCAAGGCGCTGCTTTTATTGAGCTAGCCTCAAACAAAATAAACTTCAAAGGCTTGTCAAAAGACCCAGACTCTCTACCCAAGCAGTCCAAATACAAAGGAAAATGCCAAGATTGGGACGCACAACTTAAAATCTGGCAACACACTCTAAACACTGCCAGTCTTGATTTTCAAAATGGCATCGCCACCGTCTTACCCAACAAAAATGCCTGTGATTATTGTGAGTTTGATTTACTTTGTCGTATTGACTCTGTTTAGCGCCTTTAGGGAGTAAAAATAACCATCTAATCTTGTATTTTCCTCAATCACATACTCGCCTACTAACTAACTGATTTTTTTATATAGCTTCATTTTGATATTATAATATAAGGAAATAATCCCCTCATATTAACAGTTAGATACGCCTCAGAGTGGTCGTATCTAATGGGCGGCAAGAACAAATTGATTCGTTATACAACTATTAAAAAAATTAAAAAAAGCACCTGTTTAGGTGCTTTTTTGAGGCGCAGACATTCTAGATAGTCAATGAGGATAAGTTACTTTATACGCTAAAAAGGATTAACCTACCCTGTATTAATGACTCAGAAAATGCAAATATTTTCAAAAAATCATCTACCTTTTTATGCGAATTTTCTGGTGAGCAGATTGTGGAATCTTTTAAATGTAAGATGTCAGATAAACTTAAAAAATACCCAACAATGGTAGTGCAATTATTGGTTTTGTTTTAATAAGGAGACAATAATGGAAATCTTAATATTGTTTGCAACAATGTCTGTTTTGAGGTTAGTGGCTTTATTTAGTATTTTGTGGTATCAACACAAACACCATAAAACTACCTAACAAATCATTCCAGTCGGGGAAGAGCCCCGACGCATCGACTGAATTCAAGCATTAAAATGCTTATAGTTATGTACAAAGGGTTAAAAAGCCTTTCAAAATAAAGACATAAACATTAATTAAAAACACCTAGTAAGATGTTGCGTCTTATCACCTAAAATTAAAGAATAAAAAATTCAAAACCTATCCTCTACCTTACACCTATCATTGTATCTGTATAATCCTTATTAACAGATAAAGACCCAACACTCACTTAACTAACGAGCATTTTCAAGCAAACCAAATGAAAGACTCTTTAAGCCATTTACCCAGCAACAAGCAAACTCACGTAAGGCAAATTATCCAAGTAATTCGAGGAGTTTGATGGGGTTGTGAAGCACACTTCGAGCGAGAGAAAACGGGTAAATTGGTTAAAGTTATTCTTTATGGTTTACATGCGACAGGCAAATGGATAAATAAGCCACATATTGATTATATTAGTGATTATGATAAATGATTTAATAGTGCAAATGATTTTTTTTGAAGGGTTTGTGTTTCATAAAAATAATAAACAGTATTATAAAAAAGTAGCCTTTATACTTCACCAAGTAACTGAACACTATTATTCTTGCCTTTCTTTAGTGCTAACTCAATACAAACCTTATACCTGTAACTTACAACAACTCAAACAAGCCTATGTTAAAACACGTTACTCGGAGTATTATAAAATCATCGAAAAGGAAAGCTATTTAAGTGAAAGAGTGACTTACTTACAAACTTTAACCAAGCAACTTTGTGAGGAAAAGATTAAGTCGTCTGGCTAGTGTGGGAATGTAGAGATACAAACATTAATCACTCAATAAATTGGCGTGGTATTAATTTATATTCATCCATAAGGATGATGGCGTATTCAGTGTTGTTGTTATCTAGTGTCAATATTTGCATAATGTCTCCTTATTTATAAGCATCGCTTCTGGGTTTAACGGTATGAATAATGATGTGCGTACTGTCCATACTAAACAACTCTCGATACCTGCCAACCTTTAATCTAAAATCATTATCTTGATTTTTCATTTTTTTAACATCGCCCTTTGATAAATCAATAATTGCTTGTTCTATTTGTTGCCTATAACGCCGATCAATTTTTTTTAAATCTTTAATCGTTATTTTGATAATCACATGACTATTATAATTAATTCAAAATGAATTTAGTTTTCTTGATATTACTTCTTTGTTGTTTTAAGGAACAAGTCAATGATTAATCTTCTCTCTATTTGAATGGCTTTGCCAATGTCTAACTTATCCAGTTTAGATATATCAATATCTTTAAGTAAATCTTTTAGATGTTTAATGGGTGCAATATCAATCGCTAGTAGTTGAAACACAGTGAGTAAATCTTCAAATCTATCTTTGCGCCTAAGGGCATCAGTTTTGATAAAGAAATCAAATATTTCATTGCTTGATTGATTAGTGAAACCTTGTGCAAATTGGCAAAACTGACTACTAAGCTCAGATAGTTGCTGATATTGTTTAGGGCATTTAATAGTGTTACATAAGGCTTTAATATTACGCCTCTTCTCATCTTTAAGCCAAATGGAGAATTTAATATGCGCCTTATTAGTATTGAGATTATCTAAAAACTCAAACGAATTACTGTGATTTTGGTGTGCTTGATTATCAAGGCTGGGGAAAACTTTTTGATAGGCGCCACAAGCGGTTAATACTTTAAAAAAAGCTGATGGTGTTTCGTACGACAAGGCTTTGTTAAGTTCTTTAAACACACGTTCAGGGGTAAGGGCATCTACTTCGCCTGAGGTAACCATTTGGCTCATTAATTGGTGAGTTTGGTGCGCTACTTTAAAGCCAAACTTTTTAAAGCGTGCTGCAAATCGAGCTACGCGTAACGCCCGTACTGGATCTTCGTTAAAGGCGTCAGATACGTGACGTAAAATGCCATTATTTAAGTCATCTTGACCATCAAATGGGTCAAATAATTCATCCGCTTCTTGTGCGATTGCATTGATGGTTAAGTCACGGCGAGACAAGTCTTGTTCTAACGTAACTTGGTTTGATGTGTCAAACTCAAACCCTTTATATCCAACACTTGTTTTGCGCTCTAACCTTGCCAGGGCATACTCTTCTTGTGTGCCTGGGTGTAAAAATACAGGAAAATCTTTACCAACTTGCCGATAGCCTAAATCCAGCATTTCAGCACTGGATGAACCAACCACAATCCAATCTTTTTCAGTGTTGTTATCTGCAATGCCTAATAACTGGTCTCGCACTGCACCACCGACTAAATAAACTTTCATACTTAATGGGAAAAATTTTATTAATTCTCATATAATACACGAATGGATTTAAATAAACTAACCCCAGAACAGTTTAGAATCACGCAACAAGCAGATACTGAAACACCGTTCACTGGCAAATATTACAACCATCATGACCAAGGGGATTATCTTTGTGTGTGTTGCAATCAGATTTTATTTTCATCTAATACTAAATTTGACTCAGGCACGGGTTGGCCGAGTTTTTCTGATATTTCAAACGCTGATAATATTAAATTAATCACTGATAATTCACACGACATGAGCCGAGTTGAAGCGAGGTGTGCTAATTGTAATGCCCACCTCGGGCATGTTTTCCCTGATGGTCCTACCTCAAGTGGCAACCGCTATTGCATTAACTCTGCCTCACTTGATTTTAAGTCCTCATAATGCACATTCATATTCTTGGTATTGCTGGTATGTTTATGGGCTCACTTGCCTTGACTGCTAAACAAATGGGGCATCAAGTTATTGGGATAAATCAAGGTGTATATCCGCCAATGAGCACCCAGCTTGACGAACAAAATATTAGTTATACGCGAAACTACAAAACTAAAGATTTACCCAAGGTTGATTTATTTATTATTGGCAATGCCCTGTCTCGTGGTAATGCTTGCGTGGAGGAGGTACTCGCCAGCAATATTCGTATACTTCAGGCGCGCGCAGTAGCTAAGTGAAAACGTATTGCATGATAAATGAGTGCTGCGCGCGTGTGCCCCAGCATTCATGGCAAAACTACCACGGCTAGTATGCTAACTTGGATACTTAAATTTACTGGTTACAATCCTAGTTTTTTAATTGGTGGTGTTGCGCAAAATTTTGGGTTGTCATCGCGTTTAACTGACTCTAACTTTTTTGTGATTGAGGCTGATGAGCACGATACGGCTTTTTTTGACAAACACTCTAAGTTTGTTCATTACCACCCAAGAACATTGGTGATTAATAATTTAGAATTTGACCAGGCGGATATTTTTGATTCACTTAAAGACATCCAAAAACAATTTCACCATTTAATTCACACCATGCCTAACAATGGCTTGGTTATTTATCCACAAAATAATGCAAATATTAAGGCTTTGTTTAAAAACAATCACTCAGCTTATTTGTTTGACTCTGTTGATGACATTGTCAACCACCTTAGCCATATTAATCATGGCCACTTTGTGATGATGTCCAATGGTAGTTTTGATGATATTTTTAACAAAATAATACCCAAGCTATGAAACCTATTGCCATTGCATTAACTGGTGCTTCAGGCATGCCATATGCCATTACCTTACTTAAAGAATTGGTCAAAATCCAGTCGTTAGTTTATGTGATGATTTCCCGTGCTGCCAATACTGTCATTGCCATGGAAACTGATCTTAATTTAGGTGCTGATACTGCTGCAATTGAAAAAAACCTTACCAAATACTTAAATGCAAAAAATGGTCAGATTAAGGTTTTTTCAAAAAATCAATGGACTGCACCAGTTGCCTCAGGCTCTAATCCGCCGCGTGCTATGGTTATTTGCCCATGCACCATGAGCACACTTAGTGCTATTGCCAATGGTTATGCAGATAATCTTATGCACCGCGCTGCTGATGTGGTGATTAAAGAGCAGAAAAAACTCATTTTAGTGCCTAGGGAAACACCCTATTCAGCCATCCATTTAGGAAATATGCTTAAACTTTCACGCCTTGGTGTGGTAATCATGGATGCTAATCCTGCATTTTATCAAGCTCCTAAATCTATTCAAGACTTAGTGAATTTTGTTGTGGCTAGAATACTTGACCATTTAGAAGTAGAGCACAATCTAACACCACCATGGCAAGGTTAGTTAACAATAAGATTAAAAAGCAATCACTAAAAATCCTAAAAAAACCAGAAATAAAGCAAAGCTTTTTTAGGATTTTTTACCGTCAACGCTGTTTGCAACCTTATCACCTAATGGTGCAAACAGGAAGCTGGTAATAACAATACTTAGTAACGCTTTCATATGGATAAAATCTAAGCCACTAGTAACACTCTCAGCCTCAATGCCTGTTATTATAAAATCCACCTGCTTAAATTATCCACATGCCCAGAGATTGCTTATACCAAACCACATAATCAGTGCCACAATGATTTTAAAAATTGCAAAGAAAATTCTCAAAGAATCAAAACTCAAATACTTTGCAACAATCGCTCCACAAAATACCCCTAATAAAATAGTAGGCGTGAGTTTTATAAAGTTATGCCAATGAATTGTCCTATGACAGTGGTACGCCTAAACACTGGAAATAGAAGTAAAAACAATCACAGAAAGTGCGGTGCCAATTGCTGTGTGCGTTAGAACTACTTCATGAACTTCGGTTGCTAATACATACAGCAGAAGCTGGCACGATAATTAAACCGCCGCCAACACCCAACAAACCTGCTACAAAACCAGAAAACACTCCAAGTAATAATAGTTGAACTAATTCAACCAAGTGCTGACCGTATCAATTAACAAGCCATCTTTTTCATTAAAAAAGTAATCTGCATTCACCATTTTTTGATGGTAATTTTTATTCTTACTTGATGCGTTAGCGCGCGCCTTTACAGAGCTTAATACCGGCTCAATATCATCCACACTATACAAATCAAGCATGGGAATATCAATCTTAAATATTTAACTTGTGTGCTGCCCAACTCGTTTCTTTAGCATAATCAGGTGTCGTTTTTTCAGATACAACCTAAACAATAACAATAGATAGTATTAATAATAACTTCATAAATCCTCTCCAAATATAATTACCATTATATATAAAGAAAAAAACAGTGATACTTTTAAGAACAAGTAAGGCGTAGTAAAATATAATTAATATGCACTTATCACAACATTTCAAAAATGCTACAACAAATGTAGTTACATCAAGATATTTTCTTGGGAAAAAATATAATGAATGCAAAGTGTATTATATTAAGTTGGTTAGCTGATTAATATAGTAGTATTTTGTACTTATTGGTAAATTTGGTAGTTGATATCTAAATCACACCATAATGGATTTAAATTAACACTTAAAGGTCTTAGCGTTGGTAGCATTTTAACCAAATATGGCAAGGTGTGCCAGCTTTCCATCTTTTTTATCATTAAAGTCCTATGTTTTTCAACGCTTGATCGTGAAATATATAACTTTTCAGTCATTTGCTGATTAGTAGCATCAAGTACAATGCAAGCAAATATTTGTTTTTCTTTATCAGTTAGTAATTTATAACGAGTAATAATATCAATATTCTTTTGAAACTCATTAATAGCACCAATCACTTTTTGTAAAAGCGCTTCTTCTGGCAATGGCTTTTCAATAAAATCAAGTGCTCTTAATTTAATCGTATCAACCACAAAGATTGTTTCACGAATAACCGAACTAGTCAGTTCTACTTTGCCCCAAAAGATAATAATACTTAGAGAATATTGGCAACATCGCATTATTAATTATATAAATGCCAACACTGCAGCAATTTTGAGAAGAATGAAGGCTTGGTTAAACATGAAGATTAAGACCAAACCCTTTGTCATATTAGTAACTCTAGTGATGAACAGTGATGAACAGTGATGAATTATAATGACGATGTGCGGCTGTCGATATAGAGGAGAGGTATTCCTTATTTATTTAAAATAATAATAATTTTATTATGTCCTAATATACCTATAAAGAGTAACAAGACGTAACAATGGGAATTATTAACAATGTGTATTAATTAGTTATTTTAATCACATAGAAAAGGCGATGGTATCTTGCTTTAAGAAAATTTAGACCGAATTAAACCAGACACAACACCCATATCAGTTTTGCCACCCAATTGGCTTTTTAACAAACCCATTAACTTGCCCATGTCTTGCATAGAAGACGCGCCGATATCAGCAATTACTTTATTAATGGCAGCATTCACTTCAACATCTGATAATTGTTCTGGCATATAATTATTAATAACAACCAACACTGCCTCTTCAACATTAACTAAATCGATACGGCCTGCTTCTTTAAATTGTGAAATTGAATCTTTACCCTGTTTGACCATTTTTTGTACAACGCTAAGCACCTGCATATCATCCAATTCAATGCGTTCGTCAACTTCTCTTTGTTTGATTACCCCTAAAATCATGCGTATTGCTTTAAGGGTGGCTTTGTCTTTGGCTTTCATTGCTGATTTCATATCAGCAATAATGCGCGCCTTTAACTCAGACATAATAGCGAATTATAATACTTAGAATATAGGTCTAGTACATGCGCTTACGATGAACGCGATTTTTAGCCATTTCTTTGTGTGTTCTTTTAACAGCAGCGGCTTTCATGCGCTTATTAACCCAAGTTGGTTTTTCATAGAATTCTTTTTTTCTTACATCAATGATAACATCAGCTCTGTCACAGGTGCGACGAAAACGTCTAAGTGCGATGTCAAAAGGTTCGTTTTCTTTTACTTTAATTGAAGGCATATATTTTTCCTTTATGAGGCGGTAGTTTCAGCAGCTGCATCTGTCGTGGTTTCAAAGTCAACCAATTGGACAATTGCCATTGGGGCTTTATCACCAGTACGAAAACCAGCCTTCAAAATACGAATATAACCACCAGGACAATCTTTATAAAATGGTGCTAATTCGGTGAATAATTTAGCAACCATTGCATCGTCACGCAATTTTGAAAATGCATTACGACGATTGGCAACACTGTCAACTTTGGCTTTAGTAATTAAGGGCTCAACAACACGTCTAAGCTCTTTTGCTTTTGGCAAAGTTGTGCGAATGGTCTCATGTAAAAATAATGAGTTTGCCATATTTTTAAACATAGCCTTACGATGAGATGAGTTACGATTTAATCGTCTACCTGACTTTCTATGTCTCATGTCTTATTCCTTATTCACTCATTAAATCAACTGGCGGCCAATTTTCAATACTGGTACCTAAGTCAAGCTCTTTTTCAGTTAACACTTCTTTAATTTCATTAAGTGATTTACGACCTAAATTAGGGGTTCTTAGTAAATCTTGCTCAGATTTTTGAATTAAATCACCAATATAATAGATTTGTTCTGCCTTTAAACAGTTTGCACTACGCACGGTTAATTCTAACTCATCCACTGCTGCTAATAATTGTGGATCAAAATCTTCTGATGTTGGTAATGCCGTTTCTTCTTCTACTAGCTCTAACTCAACAAATGAAGACAATTGCTCTTGTAAGATTGTTGCTGCACGTTTAATGGCAACTTCTGCATTGACTGAACCATTAGTCTCAATCGTAATGTTTAATTTATCAAGATTAACTTTCTGCTTAACACGCGCCGCATCCACCGTGAAACTAACACGCCTAATGGGTGAAAAACTTGCATCTAACTGCATACCACCAATACTTGACGCTTCGTCAGTGCGTGACGTGGCAGTATCATAGCCAATACCAGTACTAATCTTAAGTGTCATACGCATATGACCTTCATCATTAATTGTTGCAATCACTTTATCAGGGTTAAATACCGTAATATCAACACCATTAGCCTCAATATCAGCCACTATAATTTCACACGGGCCTTTTTTGTCAATAACAACTTGCGCAGTTTCAGCTGTATTTAATGCAACCGACACTTCTTTAAGGTTAAGCAAGATATCTAATACATCTTCTTGCACACCATCAATTGTAGAAAACTCATGCATAACTCCATCAATGACAACTTCGGTCACAGCAGAGCCTGTCATAGAAGATAACAATGTTCTTCTTAGGGCATTGCCCAAAGTATGACCAAAACCTCGCTCAAGAGGCTCAAGAATTACTTTGAATTCATTAAGACCAGTTTGAGAAGACTCAACCAGCTTTGGCTTTAAAAAATTTCTTGCACTACCTTGCATAATTAATTCCTTATTTAGAATACAGTTCAACGATTAAATGTTCTTGAATATCTGATGGTAACTCATCACGAGCAGGAACATTTTTAAACACACCCTTAAGTGCTTTGTTATCAATATCAAGCCATTGTGGTTGAGTTGATTGTTCAGCCAATTCAAGTGCCAATTGAATACGGCTCTGCTTTTTAGCTTTTTCTCTAATTGAAATTTCATCATTAATGCTCACTTGGTAAGAAGGAATGTTAACAACCAAACCATTCACTAAAATAGATTTATGCGAAACCAGTTGTCTTGCCTCAGCACGTGTAGAACCAAAACCCATGCGATAAACAATATTATCCAAACGACACTCAAGTAGTGATAATAAATTTTCACCTGTAGAGCCTTTCTTTTGCGAAGCCTTTTTATAATATAGACGAAATTGCTTTTCTAAAATGCCATAGATACGTCTTACTTTTTGTTTTTCACGTAACTGTAACCCATACTCTGTACCCTTCTGACGACGTGCATTAGCACCGTGCATACCAGGAAGTTGAGTCACCTTACATTTAGAATCCAGTGATCTAATACCACTTTTAAGAAATAAGTCCGTGCCCTCGCGACGCGCTAATTTACAAGTAGGTCCAGTATATCTAGCCATAATTTATCCTTATACTCTACGTTTCTTAGAAGGACGACAGCCGTTATGAGGGAGTGGTGTCACATCTGTGATTGATTGAATTTTTAAACCTTGTGCGTTAAGACCGCGAATTGCTGGGTCTCTGCCAGGGCCTGGGCCTTTAACACGAACCTCTAAGTTTCTCATACCAAAAGCCAATGCTTTCTCACCACAACTGCCTGCAGCTACTTGTGCAGCAAACGGTGTGGACTTTCTTGAACCTCTAAAACCAGAGCCGCCTGAGGTCGCCCAACAAATTGCATTACCATGACGATCTGTAATCATTACAATGGTGTTATTAAACGTTGCATGAATGTGTGCAATACCATCAGTAATTACTTTTTTGGACTTCTTTTTTGTAGGTGTTTTAGCCATAATATCTGCCTATGATTATTTAATTAAACGACGAGGACCCTTGCGAGTTCTTGCGTTTGTTTTTGTTCTTTGACCACGTAGTGGCAGTGATTTTCTATGACGAACACCACGATAACAACCTAAGTCTTTAAGGCGTTTAATATCCATAACAACTTGACGACGAAGATCACCTTCAACTTCATACTTAGCAACTTCTGCACGAATTAATTCCAATTGATCTTCAGTAATATCAATAACTTTGGTAGCTGGGTCTAATTTAAGAGTCATGCAAATCGCTTTCGCTGTTGTATCGCCAATACCAAGAATTGACTGTAAACCAATCACAATATGTTTATGTATCGGGATGTTTATTCCTGCTATTCTAGCCATTTATCTTATACCTCTAATATGTTTTGTTCTGTTTCATAGACTTTATTTCCTTATATTCTTTGCTTTTTTATCTCTTATTATGCAATTTTTATCTTAGTAAAAAGTCGCATAATACTAAATTTAAAACCCCCTATTTTACGCTTACAGCTTTCCAATGTCAATCCTAATTAACCTTGTCTTTGCTTATGACGAGGCTCTTTACAAATAACACGAACCACGCTATGGCGCTTGATAATTTTACATTTGTTACAAATTTTCTTAACCGATGCTCTTACTTTCATAATAATGACCTTTTTTAGTTTAAACCTGCCTTTTTCATTAATGACTCATACTGATTAGACATTAAGTGAGATTGGGCTTGTGCAATAAAATCCATCACCACAACAACGATGATTAGCAAACTGGTACCACCAAAGTAAAATGGCACATTCCAATATAAAATTAAAAACTCTGGCAACAAGCAAACAGCAGTGATATAAACCGCGCCCGATGCTGTTAGCCTAGACATAACCAAATCAATATAATCTGCCGAGTGCTTGCCTGGTCGAATACCTGGAATAAAACCACCTGACTTACGTAAATTATCAGCTGTGTCTTTTGAATCAAATGTTAGTGCCGTGTAGAAGAAGGTAAAAAACACAATGGCAAGTCCATAAAACAACACATATAAAGGTTGTCCTGGGGAAATACTAGCAGTTATATCTGCCAACCAGTCCATGCCCTCACTTTGCGAAAACCAGCCTCCCAAGGTTGCTGGAAATAAAATAATTGATGAGGCAAAAATTGGTGGAATGACACCTGCCATATTGATTTTTAATGGTAAATATGAACTTTGACCACCAACCATTTTACGACCTTGTTGACGCTTGGCATAATTAACCGTGATACGACGTTGTCCTCGTTCCATAAAGACCACAAAAGCTGTCACTAGCAGTGTCATAATTAATAAAATTGCCACCAAAATAATAGTTAACTCGCCTGTAGATACCAATGATAAAGTTGAGCCTAATGCCGAAGGCAAGCCTGAAACGATACCAGCAAAAATAATCATTGAAATGCCATTGCCAATGCCTTTTTCTGTAATTTGCTCACCCAGCCACATTAAAAATAAAGTGCCTGTGCTTAATGTCACTACAGTCACCATGCTAAAAGTAAAGCCATCTTGAGTAACCAAAGCAACACCACCAGCACTTTGTGATTGCAAAGCAATAGAAATACCATAGGATTGAAACACTGCTAATACCACTGTACCTATACGTGTGTATTGTGTAATTTTACGTTTACCTGTTTCGCCTTCTTTCTTCAATTGTTCTAACTTTAGCACAACAGAGGTCATCAACTGAATAATAATTGATGCCGAAATATAAGGCATAATACCCAAAGTAAAAATAGATAATCTTTCTAACGCGCCACCTGAAAACATATTAAACATATCCAAAATCGTACCTTGTTGATCTTGTACGAGTGAGGCAAGCGCTGCACTTGAGATAAATGGAATGGTAATATGCGTACCCAACCTAAAAATGATTAACGCACCCAATAAAAAAAGGATGCGCTTTGATAAATCTTGAGAGAGGCCTAAGGGTTGGTTCATAATTTACTCGTTCACTGAGCCTTTAACAGCTTCAATCGCCAACTTTGCGCCTTTAGTTGCTTTGATACCAGTCAATGTAACTGCTCTGGTAATTTCACCAGAAAGCATGACTTTAACACGTTTGATATTTTTAGTCACTAAATTGTGTACTTTTAAAACGTCAATGGTAATGTCAGTCTCAGTCAGTTTATCAACTTCAGATAATGTTACTTGTGAGGTAATAATGGACACTCTTGATGAGAATCCAACCTTCGGAAGACGATGTTGTAAAGGCATTTGACCACCTTCAAAACCAATCTTGCTGAAACCGCCAGAACGTGCTTTTTGACCCTTATGGCCACGACCACAAGTCTTACCAAAGCCACTGCCAATGCCACGACCCACACGTTTTCTTGATTGCTTCTCGCCTTCGGCGGGTGACAATGTGTTTAATTGCATAATGTTCATTTTCTTAATCCTCTACTTTTAGTAAGTAAGCTACTTTATTAATCATGCCTCTGATTTCAGGCGTATCTTTAAGCTCTTTTGTGTGGTTAATGCGCTTTAAGCTAAGCCCTGTAATGGTTGCACGGTGAGATGGCAAGCGACCATGAAAACTTTTAACCAGAGTAACACTCACTGTATTGTGCTTACTAGATGCTTGTGTGTTTTTAGTTGTTGTCGGTTTTTTAGCCGCTGCTATTCTTTTAGACACAACTTTAACTGGTGTTTTTTTTTCTGGTGTTTTTACTTGTTTAACGCGTGCTTTCTTAGCAGTCGGTTTTTTAGTTGCTGCTATTCTTTTAACTACTTTGCTTTCTTCAGCCATTATCTTTCTCCAGTAATTTGATCAGCAGTCTTACCACGCTTGGCAGCAACCAGTTGTGGAGATGACATAGAAGTCAAACCTTCAACTGTTGCACGCACCACACTAATTGGATTACGAGTACCGTTACATTTCGCCAAAATATTATGTACACCTACCGCTTCCAATACGCTACGCATTGGACCGCCAGCAATAACACCTGTACCTTCTGAAGCTGGTTGCATATAAACTTTAGCTGCACCAACACTTGAGGTAATTGGATAATGAAGTGTGCCATTTACCAGTGGTACAGACTTCATTGCCTTGCGTGCTTTATTCATTGCTTTTTGAATAGCAGCAGGCACTTCACGTGCTTTTCCTGTGCCATAGCCAACCTTACCATTACCATCACCAACAACAACCAGTGCTGAAAAACCAAAGATACGCCCACCTTTAACTACTTTTACAACACGACGGATATTAACCAATTTTTCAATATAATCATTATCATCGTTGTTGTTATTTTTCTTATATTCAGCCATTATTTATGCCTTTTTAATTTTTTAAATTAATCTTATTAATAACTTAGAAGTCTAGACCACCTTCTCTTGCTGCATCAGCCAATGCCTTGACACGACCATGATATTTAAATCCAGAACGATCAAAAGCCACCTTTGTTACTTTTACACTGGTAGCAGCTTTAGCAATTGCCTCACCAATCTTAGTTGCTGCATCTAGATTACCACCATTTTTAAGTTTAGCTGCCAATGTTGAAGCAGAAGCCAAAGTTTTAGTGCCACAAGGACTAATAATCTGAGCATAAATATGCTGTGCAGTTTTGTGAACGCACAAGCGTTCAACACTTCTTTGTACGTGCTTGGCCCTAAATTTGGCTGCTCTTCTTAAGCGAGCTTGTTTTTTAGAAAGTTTCATATTAATACCTTGGTCAATTATTTCTTCTTAGCTTCTTTGCGAACCACTTGTTCATCAGCATAACGAACACCCTTACCCTTGTAAGGTTCTGGTGGACGATAAGCTCTAATTTCAGCGGCCACTTGACCTACTTTTTGCTTGTCCATGCCTTTGATAACAATTTCAGTTTGAGAGGGTGTTTCAACTGTAATGTCTTCTGGGAGTTTGTAATTAATTGGGTGTGAAAAACCCAACGTCAAATCCAACACTTTCCCCATTATTTTGGCACGATAACCAACCCCAATTAGGGTTAACTTCTTTTCCCAGCCTTCTGTTACACCTTGAATAAGGTTTGCAGTATTGGTTCTTACTGTACCGGCTTGAGCCCAAGTTTTCTTTTGCTCTTTTTTTTCAGAAATAGTAATATCAAAACTAAGTTCATTATCAGTGTTTGTAACTACTACACAAGAATGGATATTCATACTCAACTGGCCCAATTTACCCTTGGCAGACATTAAATTACCAGTAATGGTAACTTCAACACCAGTTGGTATGGTAATGGGTGATTTTGCAACTCTAGACATTCTAACTCTCCAATATTAGTAAATGCCGCACAAAACTTCGCCACCAACATTTTGGGTGTGCGCTGCTTGTCCAGTCATCACACCCTTGGGCGTGGAAACAATAACAATACCTAAACCATTCATCACACTTGGCATTTGCGAACTGCCAACATAAACTCTTAAACTTGGCTTTGATATGCGCTGTAATTTTTCAATAACTGGCTTGTTGTTATAATATTTTAATTTGATGTTTAATGTTTTGCTAGCAGCAATACCATCAACACTAAAAGATTCAATATAGCCTTCTTGTTGCATTACACTTGCAATGGCAAATTTTAGATTTGATGCTGGAACATTAACTTCTTTTTTCTCAACCATTTGTGCATTGCGAATGCGCGTTAACATGTCAGCAATAGGATCAGACATACTCATATTATTTCTCCTTACCAGCTTGCTTTAGATAAACCTGACACTTCACCATTCATAGTGCGCTCTCTAAGTTTGGTTCTAGCAAGACCAAACTTACGGTAAAAACCATGTGGGCGACCTGTCAAAGCGCAACGACTACGCTGACGTGTTGGCGAAGCATCACGTGGCAGAGCTTGCAATTTAATGGTTGCTTGAAAACGCTCTTCATCAGATGCGTTAATACTCTTAATAATTTTCTTAAGCTCAAGGCGTTTTGCTTTGTATTTTTCAACCAGCTTTGTACGCTTGATGTCTCTATTTATCATAGACTTTTTAGCCATTTTTCCTATCCTCTAAATGGAAATTTAAACATTGCCAATAGTTTCTTAGCGTCTTCGTCACTTTTTGTAGTGGTGGTAATAGCAATATCCATCCCATGCACCCTTGTTACTTTTTCAAAATCAATTTCAGCAAATGTAATCTGTTCAGTAATGCCCATATTGTAATTACCACGACCATCAAACGCAGTGGCTTTTAAACCACGAAAATCACGAATACGAGGAATAGCAACATTGAGCAAACGATCAAGGAATTCATACATTCTTTCCTTGCGTAAAGTGACCTTACAGCCAATTGGGTTTCCTTCTCTTAGCTTAAAACTTGCCACTGATTTACGCGCATTACAAGTGAGTGGCTTCTGACCAGAAATAAGACTCATTTCTTCTAAAGCGCTTTGTAGTAGCTTTTTATCACCCAATGCACTACCCAATCCCATATTGATTGTAATCTTTTCAATCTTAGGTACTTGCATAGGATTAGACATACCTAACTCTTTTTGCAAAATTGGTAAAATTTCATTTTTGTATTGTTCCTGTAATCTAGACACGCTTATATTTCCTTATACTTAATCAAACGATTGCTTCATCATTTGATTTAAAAAATCTTTCTTTAATACCATCTTTATTAGTGCGGATGCCCACTCTATCAGCCTTTTTACTTGCTGGATTATAAATAGCAATATTAGAAATCGCCAAAGGCATTTCTATCTCTTTAATACCACCCGTAACACCTGCATTTGGGTTGGGTCTCACATGCTTCTTGGCAAGATTTAAACCTTCAAGCAGCACTTTGGCATTTAATACCTTGGTTACTGTGCCTGTAGAGCCTTTGTCTTTACCAGCAATAACAACAACCTCATCATTTAATTTAATCTTTTGCATTATAAAACCTCTGGTGCAAGTGAAACAATTTTCATAAATTGTGCATTGCGTAATTCGCGAGTGACTGGGCCAAAAATACGAGTACCGATTGGCTCAAGCTTTGTATTTAGAAGTACAATTGCATTATTATCAAAACGAATACGAGATCCATCGCTACGACGAACACCATGAGCAGTACGCACAACAACTGCGTCATACACATCGCCTTTTTTAACTTTGCCACGCGGTGCGGCTTCTTTAATACTAACCTTGATGACATCGCCGATATTAGCATAACGACGCTTAGAACCACCCAGCACTTTAATACACATTGCTTTAACGCCACCACTATTATCTGCGACCTTAAGTTTTGTTTGCATTTGAATCATGATTTACTCTCTTTTAATAAACTTAATATTAATCAACAGAAATTGATTTTTCAACCACTTCCAATAATGCCCAATGCTTAGTTTTTGAAAATGGTTTTGCTTCAACCACTCGAACTAAATCACCACGTGTGCATTCATTCTTTTCATCATGTGCATGCACCTTGGTACTGCGTTTGATGTATTTTTTATAAATAGGATGTCTCACTTTGCGTTCAATTAAAACAGCAATTGTCTTGTCACGATTGCTACTCACAACCGTGCCTGTTAATACGCGTTCTACTTTTTTATCACTCATGCTTGTTTCTGCCTAATAATAGTTTTAACTTGTGCAATGAATCTTTTAGTTTTGCCTAACTTTGAAGCATCATCCAATTGTGCGCTTTTATGTTGCATACGCAACTCAAAATGTTCCTTTAGAAGTTTAATTAGCGTTTCATTAAGTGTTGAAACGTCTTGATCTCTTAATTCTTTAACATTCATTACATTACCGTTCGTTTAATTACTGTCGTTTTAACTGGCAGCTTTGCTGCCGCTAACGCAAACGCCTCTCTAGCAATTGTCTCTTCAACGCCTTGCATTTCAAATAACATTTGACCAGGTTTAATTTGTGCAACCCAATACTCAACACTACCTTTACCTTTGCCCATTCTAACTTCTAGTGGTTTTTTAGTAATAGGCTTGTCTGGAAATACACGAATCCAAATTTTTCCTTGACGCTTAACATGGCGTGTCATTGCACGACGTGCAGATTCAATTTGTCTAGCAGTCATACGACATCTGCCTGTTGCCTGAAGTCCGATTTCACCAAAACTAACCTTATGACTCGTTGCAAGGCCACGATTATGGCCTTTCATCATTTTTCTAAATTTTGTTCTCTTAGGTTGTAACATTTATCAATCCTTCACTTTATTTTTTGGCAATTTGATTCGTTGCACCACGACGAGCAACCTCATCTAGTGTGCCTTTTTTGTGATCTAAAATCTCACCCTTGAAAATCCAAACCTTAATACCAATAACACCGTATTGTGTATTTGCACCATAAGAAGAGTAATCAACATCAGCTCTAAAAGTATGCAGGGGCACTCGACCTTCACGATACCACTCAGAACGCGCAATTTCTGCACCATTTAAACGGCCACTGACCATCACTTTAATACCTTGGGCACCCAAACGAGTTGCATTGCCTAGTACACGCTTAACAGCACGACGATACATCACACGTTTTTCTAATTGTTGGGCAATATTTTCAGCCACCAAACGCGCATCAAGCTCAGGTTTTTTAATTTCTTCAATGTTAATATGAACAGGAATACCCATCATTTCTGAAACAATTGACTTTAACTGCTCAATATCAGCACCTTTCTTGCCAATAACAATGCCTGGACGTGCCGTATGAATAGTAACTTTGGCATTATTTACCAAACGCTCAATCTGAATACGACTAACAGAAGCATTCGTTAATTTATCGAACAGATAATCTCTAACTCCAATATCAGATAATAAATACTTAGAATAATCTTGACTATTGGCATACCATTTAGAATCCCAATCTTTGACAATACCTAATCTAATACCTTTTGGATTTACTTTTTGACCCATATTAAACCTACTTGCTTACGCCAACTGTAATGTGGCTTGTTCTTTTTAAAATTCTATTCGCCTTACCTTTTGCTCTTGGGCGAATTCTTTTCATGGTTGAACCTTCGTCAATATAAATACTGGTAACGAATAATTCATCAATATCTAGTCCATCATTGTGCTCAGCATTGGAAATGGCCGAGTTCAACACTTTTTTGACTAAAATCGCTGCCTTTTTATTACTGAATGATAAAATATTTAAGGCTTCTTCTACTGATTTAAGACGAATCTGATCCACCACCAATCTTGCCTTAAAAGCGGATGTTTTTGCATATTTATGTATTGCTTTAACTTCTTTCATTGTCATCTACCTATTTAAGCTTTGCGATCACCAGAGTGGCCCTTGAAAGTTCTAGTAATAGCAAACTCGCCCAATTTATGACCAATCATATTTTCATTGATAGATACAGGAACATGCGCTCTGCCGTTATGAACTGCAATCGTAAGACCGATCATTTCAGGTACGACAACACTACGACGCGACCATGTTCTAATCGGTTTTCTGTCATTTTTTTCTTGAGCCACTAATACTTTTCTAATTAAGTGCTCGTCTACAAATGGTCCTTTTCTTAATGATCTAGCCATGATTAACCCTTATTTCCTATGACGCACGATAAGCTTATCTGTGCGTTTATTACTACGTGTTTTATAACCCTTGGTTGGTGTGCCCCAAGGAGAAACTGGGTGTCTACCACCACTAGTTTTACCTTCACCGCCCCCATGCGGGTGATCAACTGGATTCATAACAACACCACGAACAGTTGGACGAACACCTCGCCAACGAGTAGCACCCGCTTTACCTAATTTTCTTAGATTGTGTTCAGACCTAGAAACTTCTCCAATCGTTGCGCGACAATCTGCTAAAACCTTGCGCACCTCACCAGAGCGAAGTCTCAAAGTAACATAGTTACCTTCTTTAGCAATCAACTGAGCAGAAGTACCAGCACTACGGGCAATTTCTGCCCCCTTCATGGGTTTTAATTCAATACAATGAACCACACTACCTAATGGGATGTTGCTTAATGGCATTACATTACCCGCTTGAATGGCAACGGAATTACCTGACACAATCGTATCGCCAACGCTCAAACCACGAGGTGCAATAATATAACGACGCTCACCATCAGCATATAAAACCAAGGCAATGTTAGGACTACGATTTGGATCATACTCTAAACGCTCAACACGTGCAGTAATATCATCTTTGTTACGTTTAAAATCAATAATACGATAACGACGCTTATGCCCGCCACCCTTATGACGTATGGTAATACGTCCTGCGTTATTACGACCACTAATTCTATTTTTGCTCTGTGTTAATGGCGCATAAGGTGCACCCTTATGTAGCTCTTCATCTACAATACTAACAACAAATCTTCTACCTGGTGAGGTTGGTTTTCTTTTAATTACTTGTGCCATAATAATCTCTTTAAGTGCTGCTCACATCAATCATTTGGCCTTCAGACACTTTTACCATTGCCTTTTTCCAATTTGGACGCGATCCAACCCTGCCTTTAAACATTTTTTTCTTACCTTTGACAATTGAGGTTGTTACATTTTCAACATTAACGCCGAATAACATTTCAACTGCCGCTTTAATCTCTCTTTTAGTACTGTCAACACGAATCTTAAATACATATTGATTATGTGCTGATAACATGATCGTTTTCTCAGAAACGATTGGTGCTAATAAGGTTTTTAATACTTTCTCTTGATTCATAACATTGCCTCAATTTTTTTGAGTGCCGCCTCAGTTACCACAACATTGTCATAGCTAATCAAACTAACTGGGTCAATACTTTGTGTATCGCAAACACCAACATGATATAAATTACGAGAAGATAAATATAAATTTTTATCTAATTCATCAGTCATTAATAAAGCATCTTTAACATTAAGCGCTTTGAGCAATGCAGTGACATTTTTAGTTTTAATCTCTTTAATGTAAAACTCTGACACCACCTTTAAACGCTCAGATTGAGCAAGTTCAGAAAAAATAACACTGATTGCACCCTTGTACATTTTCTTATTAACCTTTTGCGCATAACTTCTTGGCGCAGCTGCAAATGTCACACCACCTGAACGCCAAATAGGACCACGAGTAGTACCAGCACGGGCACGACCTGTACCTTTTTGTGCCCAAGGCCGCTTGCCACCACCACTAACAGCGGAACGATTTTTTTGTGCTTTGGAGCCTTGACGACCACCAGACATATAGGCTGTAGTCACTTGGTGAACCAATGATTGGTTAAAATCTCTTGCAAAAACAGTATCAGCCACCTCAATCGTGCTTGACTTGTTTGTACTTATATTTAATACTTTTAATTTCATTTTAAACCCTTAACGCTTCTTCAGTTTGGGCAACTTCATCAGTTACTTGATTTTGAATATTTTTGCTAACTTCTTGATTAATCTTATCTTTCTTAGGTGATAAAGAAACTTTAACAAAGCCCTTGGTTGCACCAGGAATTGAGCCTTTAACAAGAATGATGCTTCTTTCACTGTCCACTTTAATAACCTTGAGACATTCTTGAGTTACTTGTTCATCACCCATATGTCCAGCCATTTTCTTGCCTTTAAATACACGACCTGGCTCTTGACATTGTCCTGTAGAACCAATAGCACGATGAGAAATTGAGTTACCATGAGTGGCGTCTTGCATTTGGAAATTATGGCGCTTTACACCACCTTGAAACCCTTTACCTTTAGATCTGCCAATAACATCAACATAATGACCAGCACCAAATAATGAAATATCAACACTTGTTGCATCGGTTATTTCATCAGCCTCTAGTCTAAATTCCCAAAGTCCCAAGCCAATTCCTTGAGAGGCTTTAGCATAATGACCTTTAATCGCAGCGGATACGCGACGCACTTTGGCTTCGCCTTTTTTATTTATTTTCGCCCCTGTCGTTACTTGAATAGCACTATAGCCATCTGTATCAATCGTTCTTGTTTGAACAATACGATTGGGCTCAATTTTAATTACACTCACTGGTGTGATAGAGCCGTCATCGCTTATCAAGCGTGTCATTCCTATTTTTTGTCCTACTAAACCCATTGCCATGATCTTATTCCTAAATTATTTATTTGCTTTTGTTGCTTAATTAAGCTTAATTGCAACATCAACGCCTGCTGCTAAATCTAACTTCATCAGCGCATCTACTGTTTTGTCTGTTGGGCTAATAATATCCATTAATCTGACGTAAGTTCTTAATTCGTATTGATCTCTTGCTTTCTTGTTAACATGAGGAGAAGTCAATACAGTGAAACGCTCTTTCTTGGTAGGTAGAGGAATTGGACCTCTAACACTGGCACCTGTGCGCTTAGCTGTTTCTACAATTTCAAGCGCTGATTTATCGATTAAACGATGATCAAATGCTTTTAATTTAATTCTAATATTTTGATTGCTCATGTGCCTTTATACCCTATCTATTTGCGTCGCAAATTTCTCAAACAAAAAACGCAAAATTATACAATAAACTTTGCGCTTTAATCAACTACTCTAATCCGTCACCTTAGAAACCACACCCGCACCCACCGTACGACCACCCTCTCTAATAGCAAATCTTAAACCATCTTCCATAGCGACTGGTGACAATAATTCTACTTGCATTTTCACGTTGTCACCTGGCATCACCATCTCTACACCATCAGGAAGCTGACAAGCACCTGTCACATCTGTTGTTCTAAAATAGAACTGTGGACGGTAGTTGTTAAAGAATGGGGTATGACGACCACCTTCATCTTTGGTTAAAATATAAACTTCGGCTTCAAACTTTGAATGTGGCTTGATTGAACCTGGCTTAGCCAATACTTGACCGCGCTCAACTTCTTCACGCTTGGTACCACGAAGTAACACACCGACATTGTCACCTGCCTCGCCTGAATCAAGTAACTTTCTAAATATTTCAACACCTGTACAAGTGGTGGTTTGAGTATCTTTAATGCCAACGATTTCTAACTCGTCACCGACATTAACAATGCCTGCTTCAATACGACCTGTTACCACAGTACCACGACCTGAAATTGAGAATACGTCCTCAATTGGCATGATGAAGGATTTATCTGTGTCACGCTTAGGGGTTGGAATGTAGGTGTCTAGTGCTTCTACTAATTTAATAATGGAAGGCACGCCAATATCTGAGGTGTCGCCTTCTAAAGCTTTCAGTGCTGAACCGAAGATAACCGGGGTGTCATCACCTGAGAAATCGTATTCGTCTAATAGCTCACGGATTTCCATTTCAACCAATTCAACCAATTCATCATCATCAACCATATCGGCTTTGTTCATGTAAACAACGATGTAAGGTACGCCTACTTGCTTAGATAATAGAATGTGTTCACGGGTTTGAGCCATTGGACCGTCTGTGGCAGCAATGACAATAATAGCACCGTCCATTTGAGCAGCACCTGTGATCATGTTCTTAACGTAGTCGGCGTGTCCTGGACAGTCAACGTGTGCGTAGTGACGAACTTCAGACTCATACTCTACATGGGCTGTTGAGATAGTAATACCGCGTTCTCTTTCTTCAGGGGCATTATCAATATCTGCATAATCTTTGAATTCACCGCCGCGCGCTTCCGCCATGACTTTAGTGATGGCGGCTGTGAGTGTGGTTTTGCCGTGGTCAACGTGACCGATTGTGCCGACGTTGACGTGTGGTTTGGTTCTTTTGAATTTTTCTTTTGACATTTTATTCCCCTACGTTTAACAATTAAATTTAAAAAAAAATTGGGGCTCACCAGCGGGTTTGAACCGCCGACCTCTTCCTTACCAAGGAAGTGCTCTACCAACTCTGAGCTAGGTGAGCACAACCCCCTCCCCTCCCATCTTGGAGCGGGTAACGAGAATCGAACTCGTCTCATTGGCTTGGAAGGCCAAGGTAATACCAATATACGATACCCGCAAACCTATTATGTTTTATGGTGGAGGGGGAAGGATTTGAACCTTCGAAGGCAGAGCCGACAGATTTACAGTCTGCTCCCTTTGACCACTCGGGAACCCCTCCAAAAAACAATCAGGCATTATCCCATAGCTATCTTTAGAGCGCAAGCGCTAATTTAACGTTTTTTATTGTTTTTTAAAAGTTTGTATTCTTGCTATATTACAAACGTGAAACGCCACTTGAAACAGCGGCATCAAATACCGCTTTTGGCACTATACCTATCAACCTTGGATCAAAAGGTTTGGGGATGATATAATCCTTACCAAACACCATGGACTTTGCAGCATAAGCTTTTAAAACACTGTCTGGTACTTCAAGTTTTGCCAAGTCCTTAAGCGCATGAACCGCTGCTATTTTCATTTTTGAATTGATTTCACTGGCTTTTGCATCTAGCGCACCTCTGAAAATAAAAGGAAAACCTAATACATTGTTAACTTGATTTGGATAATCACTTCGACCTGTTGCCATGATTAAATCATCACGTACTGAATTGACATCTTTGGGTGAAATTTCAGGGTCTGGATTTGACAAAGCGAACACAATAGGCTTATCTGCCATGGATTGAATCATCTGTTTTGATACCAAGTTAGCAGCAGCAACACCAATAAACACATCTGCGCCTTGCATGGCATCTACCAAGGTTTTTTTATCCGTTTTTGCGCTATATTGTGCTTTAATTTGACTAACATTTTCCATGTCTTGAGAAATAACACCTTCTCTATCAACCAATAGAATATTGTCCTTTGACAAACCTAATTCACACAATAAGTTTAAAGTAGCAACACCTGCCGAGCCAGCACCCAAACAAACCAACTTGGCAGTTTCAATATATTTGCCTTGGATTTCAAGCGAATTTAACAACCCTGCTGCGATAATAATGGCTGTTCCGTGCTGGTCATCGTGAAAAACAGGAATATCAAGCATCTCAATTAAACGTTTTTCAATTTCAAAACAACGAGGCGCTGAAATGTCCTCAAGATTAATGCCACCAAACGTTGGCGCAATATTTTTAACCGTTTGTACAAATTCATCAATATCTTGAGTATCAATCTCAATGTCAAAGACATCAATATCTGCAAAATATTTAAACAATACTGCCTTGCCTTCCATCACAGGTTTAGATGCTAGCGGCCCCACATTGCCAAGCCCTAAGACTGCCGAACCATCAGAAATAACAGCAACCAAATTACGTTTAATGGTAAAGTCATAAACTTTGTTTGCATCTTGCGCAATCTCACGAACAGGTGCGGCAACCCCAGGTGTATATGCCAAACTAAGGTCTTCACACGTTGCTAGTGGCTTGTGTGATGAAACAATGATTTTTCCTGGGCGCTCGCCTTGGTGATATTCTAGTGCTGATTGATGAAATTTTGAGCTCATTAGTAGTTTTTATGTAAAGTTAAAAGGTAATATTGTTATTATCCAAGAATCTTATTCATCCTTATAATATTTTGTAATGATACGTCTTTAGGAGAAGCACACGTACAATGCCTGTGATTTGAACAACTACCGAAGCCTTCAGGTTGCATTTTTAAAATGAGTCTTTTGCCCTGTTTTTGGACTCAATTTTACCTTGGGGTAATAATGCTAAATGGGTTATTTTTGCTGCCACAAACAGTGTTGCATTTTCATTTGGGCAAACCGCCACACAAGCACCACAAATACCTTCACGATAATCATAATCAAACAGAATACAATCTCCACCTTGTGTGATTAACCGTTCATTTAGCTGATCTAACATTTCTAAAGATGACGTATCACTATCAACATTGTCAACCTCATAAACCACAAATCCACCTTGAGTATTTACGTTCTTTTATCGCCAAATATGCAATACAAAAATCATTTATAGTTTCTAATACTGAGCTTAATAAATTCAAAATGTAAGTGCTCTTCATGAAGTTTAGCCCCCTTTTGTTGATCCCACGCCGCAACAAAACTATAATTTTTATCATCACGCTTTGCTTCATCTTCTGAGGATAAATACTCCACTCGAGCATGTACATCACAAGATTCTTCTCTATAAAGGGTATCTTTACACGTCAGATAAAGTCAGCCATTTCTCTCTACACGCTCTAAAGTTTGATTTAAATCTTGGTTAATACCCGTGACCTTAATGATTTTACAAAACTCTAATTGCAATGTTTCAATTTCATTAATTGCTCAATTCTAACTTTAGCGGCATTTAAAGCTTGTTGAAGTTTTTCATGATTAGGCTTAATTTTATCAAACTTCTTTCTAGCTAAATAATTAGCAATAGTTTGTGGCAAAATAAAATAACCATCTGCCAAACCTTGCATGAGCGCAGAAACGCCAAATCGATTAGCATCGTGGTCTGAAAAATTAGCCTCGCCAGAAACAAACAAGCCATCAAACGTGGTCATTAAATTATAATCCACTCATGGAATAATGCGGTGCTGGGTATATTTTCATCGGCGTTAAATAAGGGTTATCGTCTGTAATGCGTTGATACATTTCAAACAAATTACCATATTTTTTCTCAACCTGTGCCAAGCCTATTTTTTTAATAACATCACTAAAATCTAAATATACGCCGAAGCGCCTGCCATGAATCTTAACACCAACCACGACCTTCATCACAAATGTGTTCAACAGAACGTGAAGCTACATCACGTGGTACTAAGTTAGCAAAAGTAGGATACGGCCTTTCAAGAAAATAATCTCGATTTTCTTCTTTGATGTCTTTTGGATTTTTCTCGCAATCTTTGGCTTGTTTTAGCTCCCAAATACGTCCATCATTTCTAAGCGACTCACTCATTAAAGTCAGTTTTGATTGATTTTCAAGTATTGGTGGAATGCAGTTTGGATGGATTTAATTGGCTCATAAAACCACACTCATTGGAATAGAAATAAAACCAACCAGCAAAATTAATGCAAGCAAGACAAGCAGTAAATGGTAAGGTTTGCTTGAAATGTCTAACGTAATAGGATTAGATAACGCATGATGTAAGTGTACACTAAGCGTTATCACACCTAGTGTGTAAATTATTAGCATTATGGGCTGGGAAGTCGTTTTGTCTTTTAAGACTGATATCTGAGCTAATCTGAGCAAAGAAAGAACTGTCTCCTCCAAACTCGCCTTAATCGCCTTTTTCTCCTTGTAATCCTAAAGCACCATCTTGTCCAACTTCACCTGTATCTCCCTTGGCACCTTGCAAACCAGTTAATCCTTTGCTAGAGATGAATACTTGTTATCTAACAATTGGACTTTAACATAACGACCCATTACAACACTCGTGTCAATACTATTACTTGGGTTGGGATAAGTATGAAAATCTTGTTGATAAGTAACACTATTAAAGTCAGCATCGGTGGAACACTAACTTAGTAGTTACTGAATCTGTCTTTACAGCAGCTACTGCGATTGTAAACAATGATTTGGTTGTTTTGTAAGTCAACACGCTACCAAGCGCCTTGTTGTTTTTGGCTATAGGTGGTGCTTTTGTAGTTGTAATTACTACTAGTGTTGCCATCAACGGCTCTTGAGGAAACAACCACCCCAGCCTGTGGAAGACTGTGTGGTGGGTTTATTGAGGGCTAGGTTGGTAGTAGTTGCGTGAACAGTAGTGGTTAATAAGGTGAAAGTCTTGAAGCCAATCAGTGTCTAATTAAACCATCAATATTGGAAGGTAGTTTTGTTTGTGGTAGGGCGGCAATGAAATGAAAGTATCAAAATAAGGCGCAAAGCCATTTACTCAAAATCCTTAATGTCTGGACACGAGCAGAATAAATTTCGATCGCCATACACATTATCGATCCGTTTAACAGGTGGAAAGTATTTATTTTGTTTTAGTGAATCTACTGGGTATAACGCTTCTTCCCGTGAATAAGGGTATTGCCATTTTCCAGCCATTTCAATTGCTGAATGTGGGGCATTTTTAAGAAGATTGTTGTTCCTATCCCACTCGCCTTTAATTATTTTTTGAATCTCGGTATAAATACTAATCATTGCTTTAATAAAACGATTAATTTCACGCAGTGATTCACTTTCTGTGGGTTCAATCATGAGTGTGCCCTGCCACTGGAAATGACATAGTTGGCGAATGAAAACCATAGTCCATCAAACGCTTGGCAATGTCTTCCTCAGAGATACCACTTTGTTCTTTTAAAGGACGAATATCAATAATACACTCATGTGCGACCATATTGTGCTCACCTTGATACAGAATCAGAAAATAATTTTTCAATTCGTTAGCAATATAGTTAGCACTCACAATTGCAACTTCGGTGGACTTTTGCATACCGTATTTACCTAGTAGCTTAATATATGACCAAGAAATTGGCAAGATTGAAGCGCTACCATACATAGCTGCGGATACAGCGTTAGAATTTTTAATTAGTGGATTTCCTGGTAAAAACTCTTTCAAGTGCGCTTTAACGCCAATCGGTCCCATACCGGGACCACCGCCACCGTGCGGAATGGCAAACGTTTTATGTAAATTAATATGTGACACATCTGCACCAAATTCACCCATACGAGTAATACCGACCATGGCATTTAGATTTGCACCGTCTAAATATACTTGAGCGCCATGGGTGTGAATAATCTCGCATATTTGTTTAATTTTAACCTCAAATACGCCGTGGGTAGAAGGGTAAGTCACCATAATAGCTGATAATTTATCTGCGTATTTCTCAGCCTTTGTTGTTAAATCTTGAATATCAATATTACCAGATTCATCACATTTGACAATCACTACTTTCATGCCTGCCATGACTGCACTGGCAGGATTAGTACCGTGTGCTGATTGAGGGATTAGACAAATATTGCGCCCTTCTTCATCTCTAGACTGATGATACGACTTAATTGCTAAAAGACCTGAAAATTCACCTTGAGAGCCCGCATTGGGTTGCAGAGAAGCTGCATCGTAGCCTCTAACTTCTACTAATACCCGCTCTAAATCTTGAAACAATTGCTGATAGCCTTTGGTTTGATTTTCTGGTGCATACGGATGCAAATCAGAAAAACCAGGTAGTGTAATTGGATACATTTGCGTCGCAGCATTAAGCTTCATAATGCAAGAGCCTAGTGCAATCATTGAATGATTAAGCGCGATGTCTTTATTTTCCAAACGCTTCAAGTAGCGTAACATTTCAGTCTCACAGTGGTAGTTGCTAAACACAGGGTGAGTCAAATAATCTGAAGTACGTAAATTATTTTTAGTAATATTTAAAAGCAAATTTTCTGACTGATAATAAGCAGTTTTATCTCTTGATAGGATTGACACAAGGCATGATAATTCATTAATTGTTGTAGTTTCATCAAGTGCGATGCTTAATTGGTTATCATTAATTAAACGTAAATTAATGTTGTTTGATTGTGCTGTATTAAACAAACTAATAGCATTAGTCGTATTAATAGTGATTGTGTCAAAAAATTGTTCTGTAACTAATTCAAAGCCCGCACTAGTCAAGCTTTTAGCAAGATTATTGGCTTTAGCATGCACACTTAACGCAATTTTTTTCAAGCCTTTAGCACCATGATAAATGCCATAAGCGGCAGCAAGCACTGCTAATAAAACTTGGGCAGTGCAAATATTACTGGTGGCTTTATCTCGACGAATGTGTTGCTCACGAGTTTGTAATGACATGCGCATTGCTGGATTACCTAAAACATCTTGAGACATGCCAATAATCCGACCTGGTATCATGTGTTTAAATTCATCACGCGTACTTAAAAATGCGGCGTGTGGTCCACCAAAACCCATTGGCACACCAAAGCGTTGAGAGCTTCCCACTGCAATATCAGCCCCCATTTCTGCAGGGGTTTTAATCAATGTTAGTGCTAAAAGGTCACAAGTAACAATGCTTAACACATCATTACCTTTTGCCCTAGTAATATCAGCAGTTAAATCTCGAACTTCACCATTTGTGCCTGGATATTGCATCAAACAAGCAAAACAACCACTAAAATCATCATGTTGAATGTCTTTAATAATCAACTCAATGCCTAACGGCTTGGCACGAGTTTGCAAAATGGTGATGGTTTGTGGATGGATGTTAATATCAATCAAAAAACAATTGGATTTGTTTTTCCTATTAGCGCGCTTGGCCATCATCATCGCTTCAGCACAAGCAGTTGGCTCGTCTAATAATGACGCATTGGAAATATCCATGCCCGTTAAATCAATAATCATTTGCTGAAAATTAAGCAGCATTTCCAAACGACCTTGAGAAATCTCAGCCTGATAAGGTGTATAAGCTGTGTACCAACCCGGATTTTCTAAAATATTGCGTTGAATGAGGACTGGCATCAACGTGCCATAATAACCTTGACCAATAAAATTAGTTGCCAAAATGTTCTTAGCAGCAAGGCTTGAAGCTAAAGCCAAAGTGTCTCGTTCAGTCATACCTTCATCAAGTGCCATTCGATTGCCAAATAAAATATCTTTAGACACTATTTTTGACACCACTTCATCAACAGATAAGCAACCAATACTGCTTAGCATAGCCTCAATATCATCTGCACTCGGGCCAAGATGTCTGGCTAAAAATTCGTTACTCATGATGGGAGATAATTACAAAATATAAGATGCAGATTTTAGGCTTAAATGAAAAAAATACCATCTAAAAAGAATAGGGCTTTAATTAAGCATTTGTCCTTTTTTATAATGTTTCAAACTTATCTATAAATGGATTTGCAGAATGTACAACCTCAATATAATAAAAATTTATGGATAAGTTATCTTTATTATATCTTGCTTTAACCCAAAATGTTTTTTATACTTTCTAAGCAAAGCTCCCTTTAAATCCTTTAAATAATCAAGTTGTACCATGCTCAATATTTACATCTTCACAAGAGTAATCAGAAAACACTTGCCTTAAATATTCATTTGCATAATTAATATCAAGAAGCGACCCTAATGAATTTGGTTTTTAACCAGTAAGTCAGTATGTCTTAATGTCTGAAACCCATTATTATCAAAATACCCACGTTTGACAAGCAACTCTTTAGCAGATTTTATAGGGCTTAATTTCCAATTAGGTACTTTTGAAAATAATTGATCTTTACTCACGCTTCTTTTTATTCTCAGAAACTCGGGAGCTTTTTGATTCAATCCCTTTATAATTTGGTTCTTTATTAGAATTGGCCTTGATTCCCAATCCTGTTTCTAGTGTCATCCTCACATCTGTATCACCCACAATTACAGTAGGAATAAATCCTTTACTTGAAACTAAAATAAGTTTGTTAAGTAATTCTTCTGCTGTTTCACTCAATGACAAGCCTAACTTTGGAAGAAATTGAGAGAGTTTCACCTATTGATTTTAACTGAGGACAATTCATTATAAACAACTTTCTCTTTACTGCTATTAAAGCCAATAAATTATTAGGATTCGCCAATTTATTTAACCCACTAATCCATATTCTAGAGTCGCCACCCTTGCCTTTAGCTTCTGGTTTATAAAGAGATACTTTTCTTCCTTCAATGCCATTATTAGTAATAAATATAGCTGTGATATACCTTTTAACACCTGGTGTTTGTCCTTCAAACCCATGTATTCCATTTCTTGAAAGAAATACCCTTAAAGAGGTATGTGATCCAAAATATATTTCCCAAACCAGTGCTAGTTGGAACCAAGAAACCCACATCATATCCTCTATTGTTTACTGCCTTGTTTATAAAAAGTTCTTGATTTATTTGCTCAACATATGCATTTTTTGCCACCATTTAGTCTAAGATCATCAATAGCATCACAAACCCTTCTCCATTGAGTTCTCTGATACTTAAACAATGGCGACAAAAACGAATTAGAAAATATATTTTTAGAGCTTTTAATTTCATAACACTCTAAATCGCCATACTTAACGCTATCCCTACCTTTAATACTTTTACAAAAGCTTTCTGAGTTGAAAAAAATATCTAAACTAATATCATCCTTTGTATTATTTTAGATATTTTTAAATTCACACTTTTTTATTGCAATCATAATAAAACGTGGTCGGTTCTGAGCAACACCTGAATATTTAGCATTAACATGAACACACACTGGCATATAACCTATACTTGAAAATGCTTTTACCACTTCAAACCACGTATAATATTTTTTATATTTGCATTGTCCAAAGTTAAATCGTTAAACCCTTTACCCAAATCTAGCACCTCCTTAAGGTTTCTCTCAATCTGCTATCCATTTGTGAAACATCAAATTTACTATTCAGCCAATAAGTGTGTTTTGGTCGACTTCCTAAAAAAGGAAGCTCGTCAAGATTTTCATTAAAAAAATTATATACATATATACATAGGTCTTACTAGCTATTGACGACAATTCATTTACGAACAGCAGCTTAAATTCTGCAGATTCTAGACCCAAAGAAAGTCCACCACAACCTGCGAATAACTCAATATAATCCATTAATAAATTTATCTATTATCTGATGTTCATCATGAAGATATATAACAGTAATTTTTTGGCGAGTATTTTTTTAACACAGAAGAAAGAAAATACAAAACTAAAAATTAGCCTGGTGGCCAAGTCAATGCTCGCCCACCTAGGCAATGAAGATGAATATGGTAAACCGTTTGCCCACCTTGTTCATTACAATTCATTACCACGCGATAACCCTCATCAGCAAAGCCCAAATCTTGAGCAATATTGCTTACTGTTAGTGTTAGTTTGCCTAATAACTTCGCATCATCAATATCATTTAAAGTTTTAATGTGTGCTTTTGGAATGACTAAAAAATGATGGGGTGCTTGTGGATTAATATCATGAAAAGCAAGAACATCTTCATCTTCATAGATTTTATTGACTGGAGTGTCACCATTAACCATTTTACAAAATAAACAATCAGTCATAAATTACACCATAAAAAGTAAAGATAAATTTTATTTTATCCTTATCTAATAAATGCACAAACCGCTTTTCTTACTAATCTATATTAATAAATATTAATATAGATTAGTAAGAAAAGAAGGTGAGCAACGTGGCGAGTCACAATTTAGAGCATACAAGAATTTTTTGATCCCTTACCTTTATACTACGGCCCGATTGAATTTCAACATACAGACATTAATAAATTTTCTTTAAATACAACCACCCAACGCCCCATGACAATGTATTACTCGCATTTAATTATGCACAAAAGCCGTTGGTAAGGCAGGTAGTTTTAATGATGGTGATTGGGTTGTGGATAGAATCTCCACACGGAAAAGTTCGCTGCATGTGTCGCTTTAGTGAAGCTGTAGAGCCAAGAAGTGTATGGATTTGAAATGCAATTGGCAGGTCAAAAGGTGCTTGGAATTTATCAAACAAAGCCAATGAATCCAATCAAGGTTTTTTAATGAATCACCTAATTGCTGAAGATTTATCCTTTAGTAACAAAGAGCAAAATGGCAGACTCATTTCTAATTCTGATCCAGTAACAGGTCAAGCTGGCTGGTTTGAAGTGCGTGTTAAAGTTTATAAAGCATAAATGCAAAACTCAAACCGAAATCAACCCTACAAAGTGTCATTAGTGTGCGTCATGATAAAATCAAGTGTCAATGAGTGCCTATGGGTGGCTCGTATAATACACGCGAATATCCTCACAGTAAAAGTGCTATTTTCCTAAAAAGCATCAAATGGATTTTTATACTGATGGTTTTTGTTGTGCCATTATCCCTACTAAGTAGTACAATGATCAACGCCCACTATAAACTACTCTTCATTTGCACAATCAGTCAATACATTGATCTTATCGCCGAATTCTGGTTCTTTTTTTGCACAAGCAAATCATCCGAAAAACATCTATTATCAAACAGTTTAATTTCTATATTGACGCAAATACCACCAAGCAAAAACCTGCTTGGCATAATGCATCAAACGACAATTTGGTAGCATTAATCCACCTTTGAGTGTGCGTGATATATACATACCTTTATTATTTGAATCAACAATACACATCAATTCAATCTTAAAGGTATGACTAGCAGGCTTGTCATCCAACACGTCCAATACATTTTTTGCAGCAGCGACAGCTTGTAAATCTGCCATATGTGCTTGCTTTGGTATCCACTCTGGTCCTGGAAAAGAACCTGAATCACCTGCCACAAACACCCTTTCAGCACCTTGAACTTGGCAAAACTTATCTGCTTTAAGTAAGCCACCTTCACTACGCTCAAGATCGGTGTTGTCAAACCACTGATTGCCTGTCATTCCTGGCATAAACAAAATCAAATCTGCGGCAAACTCACCGCCTTCAGTAATGACCTTGTCAGCCTCAAAAGCCTTCATCTTATATCCAAGATGCGTCTTGATGTTGCGCTTTTTCATCTCACTTAATAAACCCTTAACTGCCTTTTCACCTAAGCGAGCACCTGGCTTTTTTGCAGGAGTAAAAAAGGTTAGATTAAACTTATCACGCCGCCCTTCTTGTCGTAATTGCGTATCCAAACCAAATAAAAATTCAAACATCGGACCGCCACGCATAGCACTTGGTTCCTTAGGGTTGCTCGTAAAACCAATGGCAATATTACCGCTATTCATAGCCTGAATTCTATCACGTATCTGTTCAACAGCACTCAGCCCCTCATACGGCATAATGGCGTGCTCAATGCCAGACAACTTCTTAAGAAACTGTCCACCTGAGGCGATAATAAGGGCATCATTTTCATACTCACCTGTTAGGGTAAATACGGTTCTAGCATGGTTCGCTAAACCTGTGACTTCACTAGCAATATAGCGAATATTCATACGCTTAAAAAAACGATCAAGTGGCACAACAATGTCTTTTTTACTAACTATGCCTGATGGTACCCAAATCAAACTTGGCATATAAACCAGCTCTGCCCTGGGCGATATTAAGGTAATTTGTGCGTGTCTATCACTTTTTCTAAGGGTTCTAACAGCCGTTAATCCTGCAAAGCCTGATCCAATAATGGTAATTTTTTTCATCCTTAAAAAATCTCCAATATTTGAGTTGTGCTTGTTTCCATATTAGCAATACGACAAAAATGTGCCATCATCTGTGGCCATTGTTCTCTCGCTTCAAGTAATTTGATGAAATTTGCATGATACACCTTACTTTGCCATTTAACCAAACAAATACACACGCCCATCTTCATCAACCCCAGAATCACGTGAAATAAACCCATCAGCCTTGGCAATATCCTCATCAATTTTTTTTGATAAAGTCTTCCAGTCATTGACTAAATCTTGATTGTTTAACTCAAATGACATAATCACAAAATGTTCACTCATTTTTATTCTCCTAATTTGTTATGACAAAAATGTTCATCATCTGGTTTTTCTACGCTTTTTGCAATATTATCAACAAACGCCTGCAGCTCATCAAACTCTAATACGGTTAATATACGCGCTACAATATCTGGTGCAACCCTAAGTGTGCATAATCTATCATCTTTTAGTTTAACTTCCATGCCTGCCGCACTCATGGCTAAGCCTTCATCATTTTGTTCTAATAATTTTTCTAGCTCGCTCTGTAATTTATCGTATAAATTTTGCAATTCCTCCAATAGGTTCTCACTGGTTTCATCAGAAATTGAAACAATTGCACCCTGCACAGAGCCAAACGCACTGTCTTGTTCGCATTTAAATTTTATATCCACCTTTGTTAAATGGTCTTTAAATTTGTTTGATAGTTTGGCATCAAAAAATATATAATCTAGCATATTATTATTTATGAACAGTTGAGGGTATTTTAATGCTTGATAAGGACACACTAGATACTTTATTTTGTCATGCAAGAAGTCACAATGGCTGGTTGAAGCAAGATGTATCTGAGACGCAAATCCATCAAATTTATGAGCTGATGAAATTTGCCCCCACTGCAGCTAACAATTGCCCTGCACGCATTACTTTTATTAAATCAGATGATGCTAAACAACGTTTAAAACCACATCTTGATGAAGGTAATATTGACAAAAGTATGAACGCACCAGCTGTTGCTATTATTAGCTATGACACGGAATTTTACGAAAAATTGCCGTTTTTATTTACTCATACTGATGCCAAAAGTTGGTACCAAGGTAAACCTGAAAAAATAAAATCAGCAGGAGAAATGAACGCCACTTTACAAGGTGCTTATTTCATCATGGCAACCCGTGCTGTCGGGCTAGATTGTGGACCAATGAGTGGATTTAACAACGAAACTCTAGATAATGGGTTTTTCCCAAATGGTAAAACCAAATCTATTTTCTTATGTGGCATTGGCTATGGCGATCATAGTAAAATTTTTCCAAGATTGCCGCGTTTAAGTTTTGATAAGGCTTGCAAAATTATTTAGGCACCTTTATTTTATGCAAAAACAATTTATATTACTTCCAAGAGAAGGTCGGTAAATTTTTAGAAGTAATGATTATGCCTTCAACCTCAGATGATATGTCAGTTATTTCAGCAGTACTACAATTATAGCTTCCAAAAATAATAAATCACCACCACAGGTCTTTGTTGTATTACACCTTCCATGTCCATAATCAATGATTGTATCATTTTTCTTAACTAAATGTAACTGATGTAACTGGTCTAGATGACACCAATAAGGATGTTGATCTTGATTTTTCTTTAACTCATCAGTCTTTTATGCGCCCCTACCTAAGGTTCAAAAAAATAAAATCAACAGTAAACTAAACGACTTCATTAAGTGTTATACATTTCTAAAATATAATACAAAGTCATGCCTTCAGATGACCTAGATGGGCCCAGTGCTTTTGCAGCGTATAAATGATTACTAGGGTCTGATTTTTCCATAGCGACATCTAAATCTTCAACCACTTCTACATTATTAGCCGGTACACGTTCACGCTTAATTCTTGGGATTCTAACCACGGCAAATACTTCTTTAACAACGCTAATGCTTGGATGCGGATCTAGCGAATAACCTCTCATAACGTTTTAATCATAATTTTTTGTACCATAAACTTGATTAGCAGGCACTGCAACATGGATTTTTTTAGGCAAATCTAGTTCCATTACATTGACTCGATGGATAAATGTTTGTTTGTCTGCATTCGCATCAATCATTTCGTTAAATTGCTTTTCTTCCCAAATTGAATCACTGTTCTACCGCCATAATCATGGGCAGGAGATAAACTAACTAAAGTATCACCATCATTAAGAAAAACACCTGCACAAGTAACTGCATTGGCGCCCCGGGGTACCCCCAGCCGATTTTAGCCTGACTAAATGCTGCTTTAATGGACAAGAACTGGTAATGTGATCGGCATGCACATGTGTTTCAAGAATATATTTAAGATTCAAGCCTAATTCTTCAATCAAACCAATATCTCGTTGCTTGGTTTCATCCACTGTGTCAGTGATAATAGCATCCAGAGTTTGTACGTCTGCCAAAAGATAGGTATAAGTTGAACTAATTTTTTCATAAAGGACGTAGTAATAAACTCATAGCAATACCTTTTTAAATGGTTTAATAATAACGCTTGCATAAGCACCAGACTTAATATAAGGGTCTGTATCTGCCCAAACTTTTGCAACTTCTAAAGAATCAAATTCTGCCACCACCAATGAGCCTGTAAAACCTGCTTCACCAGGTTCATTGGTATCAATAGCAGGATGAGGTTCCTGCCAAAATTAAATGTCCTTGATTTTTTAAAACCTCTAATCGCTTAATATGTGCTGGACGTGCTAGCATTCTTTTTTCTAGTGAATCGTCAACATCTTGTAAAATAATAGCATATAACATAACTTTTTTAATATTTCTCCCGCCAATTACGCCAATTGAACAACGCCAATAGTGTGGTAACACAAAAAAATCCATAAGTACACACGCAAATTTGAAACTAACATAAGCACTAAAATACCAACAACAATCAAAACTGGGATATTTATCCGTTCACCAAGTAGCTCTATTATAAGGGCTAATTGCCAATACAGTAAACAAAGTTATATAAATTACCAATAAAATGAGCGGCACTTTATGCGTATATGTGGTCGCATTTTTTTTAAGTAATCTCCAATACGTCTTTCATTGAATAAACGCAACCTTTGTCAAAGGGTGCTTTATCCAACCAAATTGCTGCACGGAGCGCCCCAAGTGCAAAGGTCATTCTTGATGAGGCCTTATGAGTAATTTCTACACGCTCGCCTTGCATAAAAAAACTCACTGTATGTTCACCCACTACGTCACCACCACGGATTGTAGAGAATCCAATTGTATTTTTATCTCTCACCTGCTCAATACCTTCTCGCCCATAAATAGCACACATCTTTAAATCCCTGCCCAGTGTATCAGCAATCACCTCGCCCATCTTTAATGCAGTGCCGCTAGGGGCGTCTACCTTAAAACGATGATGCGTCTCAACAATTTCAATATCGCTATCTTCCCCTACTACTTTTGCTGCCATTTCCAAAAGTTTTAAAGTTAAATTAACCCCTACGCTCATATTGGGTGCAAACACAATAGATACATTCTGCACAAGGCGGGTTAGTTGACTCAGTTCATCATCATTAAAACCTGTCGTACCAATGACCATTTTCTTACCTGCTTTAGCACAAATTGATAGGTAACCAAGTGTAGCTGTTGGGCAAGTAAAATCAATAAGCACATCAAACTGGTTTAATACCACACTTAAATCATCACTCTTATCTAACGCAACGCCTAACGCAACACTATCGTTTTGATTGATTGCTTCAATAATGATTTGACCCATACGCCCTGATGCACCAGTCACTGCAATTTTTATCATTTTTTCAGTTCTCCAATATTATATAGGATAACGATATCTTGCTGATTTTTTGAAAAATCTTTAGAATTTCGGGTGACTAAAATAGCCTTATTTTGTCTTGCTGTGGCCAGAATAATCGCATCTGGCAACTTTACCTTTTTTGAAAACTTTTTAACATTTTTTTATGCACATCTTTGACACCAAGGATTACTTTTTATATAGGCAATAACACTAATTGCAATCTGATCATATTGCTCAATATGTATTTTTTGCTTTAAAAACCGATCAAATTATACCAAAACTGGTCTAGTTAGTCAATTTTGGTATAATTCTTTAAAATACTGGGTATTTATGCTTTTTATTTTTAGTTAGCCCGTAATATTTAAAGGTAATCTCACTGTCAACAGTAAGTAGGCGGATGTGCTCGCTCAATATCTATAAGCCCAGAGCCGATCTTAACAATCATCCTTTTTTTAGTTTTGCATTTAACCGAGCCCATTTGTCTTTATATTGACCTTTTCCGCTCAATATTTCAATAACGATACATTCCTTTTCAACCTTTAAAGCACTTGATAAACGTCCAGTTTAATAAGGCGTTTTAGGATTGCGCACCACAACACCCTCCCCCTTATTATCAATCACTTTTTCTAGGAAATTATCCAGTTGTTGCTTGGACTTAATAGGTGTTTGTCTGATAATTTTTAAAATTCTATTAGGATGTTACTTAAGATACGTTTATAAAACTTCTAAATCTTACAACAACCCACCTTTTTGATTAGGCACTTCAAAAATATTAAAACTCACAACTTTCCAACGATTGTCAGGCATTTTTTGTCTAACAATTGATGAGAAATGCTCAAAATCACCACGTCTTGTTCAAAGTTTGCCATCAATTTCAAAATCTGGGAAATTCATCGTTCAAAACTTTGGCGGATTAAGTGTCTTTCCACCTCAGCTGATTAGTTTTTTTCCGTCCCAAAATCCTTTAATACCGTCTAATTTTTCACTCATTATCCAATCAATAACATCAAGATTTTTATTATATGTCTTAAGTAAAAAATAAATCAGGTTTGTTTGCAAGAGTTAAACAAGGCAATATTAATAAGAATAATAATTTGCTATTTATTTTTTAATCTATTTGATTAAGTTACTTAAAAGTCGTTAATATAGTGTTGCATTTTTTCAATACGGTGGTTAATGCTAAAAAACGAACACCATATTTTTCAAGTTTAACCTGCCCCACACTATTTAATTTGCAATAATCTTTCTTCATTATTAGACAAAAAAATGCGCCATTTCTGTTAGCGCCTTATTGTCAAAAATAATATAAGCTGGCATACCTTCTTCTTTGGCAATTTCTCGTCTTAGCACTTGTAATGCTTCTAAAATTTTCTCATCTACCGCTTCTTGCAATAGAGGAAACTCATCAAACCCGAAAGTATTTTGTAATATTTGATGCTTGCTTTTAAGCATGGGTTATTTTATCTAAGTGTTTAAAAAAATATCGTGCAATCTTTAAATAATTCAAAGGAATGAAAAATGATAAAAGACAACAAGCAAAAAACTCTCTCCAATTACTATTTCATTACATTGGCTTGTTGCCATTGTTTTTATTGCATTGATTGTAGTGGATATATACATGGAGGAAAACAAGGTATGTTCTCTATACCCAATACACAAATCAATTGGAATACTGGTTTTTGGTGTTATTTTAATGCGTGTTATTTGTCGCATTAAAAATGGCTGGCCTGTATCTATTTAGTCAATATAAAGTTGCATATTATCGGGGCATCAAAACACCATTGTATTGACAAAGATAGCACCTTACGTAGAATATTTGGTAAAAAATAAATATTTAAGATTTTATAATCGAAGACTTTAAGTAAATATCTCGTATCAACTTAGTATCAATAAAAAATTTTATTGATACTAACCAAAAATATAAGGAAATAATTATGAAAAAACAACCATTAATATTAACCCTAACAACAACTTTATTATTAACAACAAGTAGTTATGTTTTTAGCGATAATAGCAGAGCGTATGATCAAGATAATCATGAACATCAATCATACAATCAACACCACACGTCATACTACGCTAACAAAAATCACAAGTTTGAAAGACATAATATGAATAATACTGGTAAAAGAATCACCTTGGATGAATTCATCACACTTAAAAAAGCAAAATTCTCTCAAATGGATACGAATGGTGATGGCGTATTAACTCAAAATGAAATGAGAAATCATAGACGAAATCAACACCAATCAATGAAAGGAATGTTCTAATTTTTCTTGCTAATAACCCTCTAACAAACCTAATGAGCGTTATTAGCAAGAAAAATGACGAATGCTTGATGATTATGATTCAAAAACACCATCATCAGGCATTTGATATTTTGGTTCAAAGACATCATCAGCGTTTTTATACTATGTCTTATCGCATGTTGTTCAATCAAAACGATGCTCAGGATATTGTCCAAGAAGCCTTTTTAAAGCTTTGGAACAATCCTAATAGTTACCAATCTGAAAAAAGTCTTTTTACCACTTGGTTTTACAAAGTGGTTGCTAATTTGTGTCTAGATCATAAGAAAAAAATTAAAACACAATCGATTGAACATATTGACCATGTCGCAGACCCATCCGATTTGACAGAAAATTTAGAACAAGAACAAGCACAATTTAATCTTAAACAAACCATTATTTCACTACCCAAACGGCAACGTTTAGCAATTGTTTTATGCTTTTATGAGAATATGAGCAATAAGCAAGCCGCTCAAATTATGAACATTCGACTTAAAGCTTTGCAATCACTATTAATGCGTGGCAAAGCACAACTCAAACAAAAACTTAATCTATAATAAAAAAATATGCTTAATAACGACAAAGAACTCCAATTACAACTCAACAAGCTAAAGATTCAAGCGCCCTCCGCTTATGCCATTCAAAGTATTATTAAAAAAAGCAAAGCCCAGATGAACGCCTACATACCTTCAGAAACTATAGCATTAAGTCTATTAACACTACCTAAAAAAATGATACTACTATTTATCTTAATTTTAGGAATTGCTATTGGATGGGGTTTGACCAATGAGATAGCAGACCAAGATTCTTATTTATTTTCCGATTACCAACAAGGTGTTTTTTATGAGTAAAAAAATTAAAATTATCTTAACCATTTCACTATTGTTAAACATTTTACTAATCGGTTTTCACATTGGCATGATTGCTAAAAAGCAATGGCATGGTCATTATAAAAAGCCATTACATATAAAATTCTCAAACAGCTTGGCGCATTTACCCAATGCACAACAACAATTAGAAGAAAAATTACAAACGTTTCAACAACAAGAAATGACCAATCATAAGAAAATGAAGCTCTTATATTTAGATATTTTTAATTTATTATTAGCGCCTGTGTTTGAGCCAAGTTTGTACGAGGAAAAAAGCCAACAACTAGCGCAATTAAAACAACGAAAGGATAAATTGATAAAAAACTTTATTAAAGAAACAGCACTATCATTAGACCAACAACAACGCAAAAGATTTTTTCGCGCCTTAAGAAAAAGCAATAGACATTAATCACATAAATAACTAGGTATTTTTACAAACCATCTTCTAAAAAGCCATTTTTCTTAGTTATATTATCTAATTCTTGCAAGGTTTTAAGTAATTCTTCTATTTTATCAATCGGCATAGAATTAAGACCATCGCTCTTGGCATTCTCAGGATTTGGATGGGTTTCCATAAAAATACCACTGATGCCAACAGCAACAGCCGCTCTTGCCAAAACTGGCACCATTTCTTGTTGCCCACCTGAGGTTGTGCCTTGTCCGCCAGGTTGTTGTACTGAATGCGTGGCATCAAAGACCACAGGGCAATTTGTACTGCGCATACTTGCCAAACCGCGCATATCAGAAACCAAAGTATTGTAACCAAACGAAGTACCACGGTCGCACACAGTAATTTGTTGATTGCCTGTAGCATAAGCCTTCTCAACAACATTATTCATATCCCAAGGGGCTTGAAATTGGCCTTTTTTAATATTAACAGGCAAACCTTGTTTGCAAACATTTTGAATAAAATTAGTTTGGCGTACTAAAAAAGCAGGCGTTTGCATCATGTCAACCACACTCGCCACTTCATCAAGTGGCGTGTCTCCATGAACATCGGTTAAAACAGGCACGCTAACCTCGTCTTTAACCTTTTGCAAAATTCTTAGACCTTGCTCCAACCCCAAGCCTCTAAAACTATTAGCACTGGTACGATTTGCCTTGTCATAGGATGACTTATAAACAAAGTTGATGCCCAAATCATTAGTGACTTTTGCCAAATAAGTCGCCGTTTCCATTGCCAAGGTTTCAGATTCAATAACGCAAGGACCTGCTATTAAAAAAAATGGTTGATCAATGCCTACTTCAAAATCTAGTAATTTCATGGCTTGACTCTTGCTTAAAAATTTAAAGTTTAATTATAAGTTATACAATTCATTTAAAATACTTAATCATGACAAATACCCCCGACATTTTAAAAAAAATTATTGCTAGAAAGCAGCAAGAAATTGCGCAATGTATAAAAACCATGCCTTTGGTAGAGATTATTGAGCAATCAAAAAACGCATCAAAAACACGTGGCTTTTACCAAGCGCTTAAAACCAAAGTAGATGCCAAGCAAAATGCTGTGATTGCTGAAATTAAAAAAGCCTCCCCTTCAAAAGGGATTTTACGCAAAGATTTTAACCCAAAAGAAATCGCCAAAAGTTATGAACTAGGGGGTGCTACTTGCTTGTCTATTCTTACTGATAAAGATTTTTTTCAAGGTGATAATCAATACTTAATTGATGCAAGAGCGGTTGTATCACTACCTATTTTACGTAAAGAATTTATTATTGATGCTTACCAAGTTTATGAAGCACGCGCAATGGATTCAGACTGTATTTTGCTCATCGCTGCTTGTTTAACTGATACTCAAATGAATGAGCTTTCATCATTAGCAATATCCTTAACGATGAATGTATTAATCGAAGTGCACAACTTAAGAGAACTCAAACGCGCACTTAAACTTAACCTGCCAATGATAGGCATTAACAATCGAAATCTACGTACATTTGAAGTGTCTTTACAAACCACAATAGATTTATTAAAAGAAATTAAAGAAGGTACTTTGGTAATTACCGAAAGCGGCATTTTAAACACTGAAGATGTAACACTCATGAAATCAAACAATATTCATAGTTATCTGGTGGGCGAAGCCTTTATGCGCCAACCCAACCCAGGCCAAGCATTACAGGAGATTTTTGCATGAAAACAACCGTTAAATGGGTTGATAATATGATGATGGTCGGCGAATCAGCCAGTGGTCATGCTCTGGTTATAGATGGTCCTGAGGAATTAGGTGGCAAAAATTTAGGCATTCGCCCTATGGAAATGCTACTACTTGGTATGGGTAGCTGCACGACTATTGATGTTATTTCAACTTTAAAAAAAATGCGTGCAGAAGTGCGAGATTGCCATGCAAAAATTACCGCCAAACGCGCAGACGAACACCCAAAAGTATTTACTGACATTCACATCCATTTTGTCATTAAAGGCAATAACCTAAATGAAAAAAAAGTAGCCAAAGCAGTCAGTTTATCTGCAGATAAATATTGCTCTGCCTCTATCATGCTAGGAAAAACTGCCATCATTACACACGATTTTGAAGTTCATGAATAACACTTGGGGGTGGTTTGGCACGATTACCGGCATTACAGGTGGCTTATTAATAGCACTTAACTTTGAATGGTCTAAATTTGGTTATTTTTTTTTTATGGCATCGGCCATCAGCTGGATTATCCAAGGCACTAAAAATAATGACAATTCTCTAGTATTGCTTAATACGGCCCTTATTTGCGTTAATACATTAGGGATTTATCATTGGTTTTTCTAAAATTATTACTCATTTTAGCCTTTAGCTTTAGCGCTTTAGTCAATCACAGTTTAGCGCAAACAGTCAAAGCATTAGATATTAAAGTGCTTAACCTTGAAATTAGTTACAAGTTAGGCGAAAACGTCTTTGATATTAAAAATCAAGCAAAAGACATTAAAAACCAACTATTTTATCATGAGTACCAACTAGGCACACCCATCAGCTATGACGAGCAATGGAGCAAGTCAGAACAAGCCATTCTCAATGTCAAAATGAAGCTCAAAGCATTAGAAGAAAAAGTCAAATTCGAAGGCGACTGGGGCAAAATACGACTCAAACTTGATCCTAAAGAACACTATCGAAAAATCAACCTAAAATACCAGTATGGTTTCTAAAATTCGGCATTTAAATTTTAACAACTTAGCGTATAATATTTTTCTCAACGGAGAGTTGGCCGAGTGGCTGAAGGCGCGCCCCTGCTAAGGGTGTATAGGGTTTTATTCCCTATCGAGGGTTCAAATCCCTCACTCTCCGCCATTACTTAAAAAATCCTTATGATGATGACTGACACACTACTGGTAATTGCAGGAAAAACTTACCACTCTCGCTTGCTGGTTGGCTCAGGAAAATACAAAGATTTAACACAAACAAAACTAGCAACTGAGGCTGCTGAGGCTGATATTATTACTGTTGCCATTCGGCGAATCAATATCGGGCAGGATAAGAACGAGCCAAATTTATTAGACGTTATCAGCCCCGATAAATACACCATTTTACCCAACACTGCAGGTTGCTATAGCGCCAAAGATGCTGTACGAATTTGTCAATTAGCACGTGAACTTTTGGGCGGGCATAATTTGGTTAAATTAGAAGTGTTGGGCGATGAAAGAACCTTATACCCCAATATTGTTGAAACCCTATCTGCTGCACAAGCCTTGGTTAATGATGATTTTGATGTCATGGTTTATACCAGTGATGACCTAATCATTGCTAAAGAATTAGAACGCATCGGCTGTTGCGCCATCATGCCCCTTGCCTCACTCATCGGCTCAGGCCAAGGCATTGCCAACCCAGCAAATATCAAACTCATTAAAGAACACGCCAATGTACCCGTACTGGTTGATGCAGGCATTGGTTGCGCCTCAGATGCCGCCAAAGCTATGGAGCTAGGCTGCGATGGCGTACTGATGAACTCAGCCATTGCCAATGCCACCAATCCAGTCCTAATGGCAAGCGCCATGAAACACGCCGTCATTGCAGGGCGTGAATCTTTCCTTGCAGGCAGAATGATGAAAAAAACTTACGCCTCAGCCTCATCCCCGATGGAAAATTTAATTTAATAAGTTGCTTAACAACTTAGAGAAAACAACATACAAACCAACGAAAATAAAATTTCTTAATTAAATATTTTTTTAATACTTGTGCCACTTTATTTTTGTTTTTTGCTAAACTCTTTATTTTTCCCCACCCGGCGTGCGTTATTTCTTAGGTAGGTATATTCAATAGTTTAAAAATAAAATTTTGAATATACCTCTCAATCAGAAACGAAACAAACCCTGCTAAAAATACAATTAACAAAACTGCATTTCCCAAAAAAGCTCCACCCATTGTTTATATTTGTAATAATTCAGGCATATTTTTACCAGCCATACACATCACAAACAAAAACATGCCTGTCATCGCAGCAATAAAAAGCAGGTAAGTCAGAAAAACCCAAAAGCGTGTAAAACAAGTGTTGATACACTATTATACTGAAAATAAACTCAACAAATAGACTAACCTTCCAAGCCTTTCTGTATTGTGTGTAAGTACTATTAAAAGGCATTTCTTTAAACAAATAATATTTATTCTTAATTAAATTATTTTTAATTTTTTAAGTCAAAGACGAATGGTTCGATACATTTTTCATTTGTAAGCATTGATATTCATGGAATCTAACTTAGCAAGCACTTCGCCTTGCAAATTAGCAGGAAGAGTGAATTTGTTCAAAATATCTTACCCATTTCCAGTTTTTTCAAATGCTTCTTCATGGCTTGAATAATACAACTCGTCATTCTTTTCCTTTTTGCAGTAGTTGTATTCAGCTTGTTGAAGATAATGTCGCTTGTGAGTTTTTATAGTAGAGCCAGGAGTAACAATATAAGAATTACTAGGGGTCCCTCCCCCCTTGGTATTACCTGCATATTCTCTGTAAGAACAGATTGCTACTTTATCATCTGTTTCACAAGGATATTGAAACGCAAAAATGCAACGATGTATGGTGATCTACTTCAATCAAACAAACAAACAAAGGTGTAGGATATCCATGATGTCGTAGATAGAGCATAAATTCATAGTATTCAGGTGGAGATGGCACTTCAGTAATTACAAACTTAGTTTCGGTTGGCCGGCTAACTCCAAAACATGACTCAAAAGCATATTTTGTGCTTTTTATCTCTTTTGAAAATTCTCCCATGGTTAGGAATTTTGTTGTATTTCGTTCTAAATTGATTTTAACTCCCAACTTGCACATTTTTGACCCCCTAAAAAGGAGGTTAGAAACACCTTCTTCAGTACCTTCACGCAAAGTTTCTTCTTCCTTTGGTAAATTTGAAACAAAATCTTCCCAATCCGATCAACTTGTAAGAGGGATAGTTTTAATTGTATTTTCTTTTTCCGCCATTATCTTATATCCTAAAAAAATATGATTATATAACAATTAAATAAAAAAAAATTTATATAATTTCACGTTTGACAAATTCAGAACTTAATCTAGAAAATTTTCTTCCTCTTTTTCCTCTTCAGGTTTTTTAGTTCGTACACCAGGCTTGGACAGGACTTCTAAGAAAAAAGAATCCAAACCCTCTGCATTAGCCTCTGAAATTACTTTGTTAATTTCAGAAACATGAATCACGCCACAAGAAGTTTCGTCGGTACCATAGCGACAATCAAAATCCCAAAAATCTACTTCTTCAGGTAGTTTTTTATTACGCTCACGTTTAATATATTTTTTAAGCTCGTATTTAATGGCTTCAACCACTCTGGGTCTTTGTTTTTTAGGGTGTGAAAAGCTGAATATTTTTTTCATAATGTATTTAGGTAATAGCAAGAGGTCGATTATATTGTATTATCAAATTGCCTTACAAACTATAAAATAGATTTATGGATTTTTCAAAAAAATTATCAAGTCTTAAACAGAGCCATCTTTATCGCTCAAGAAAAACATCTGAAAATATACAAGATACTCAGATAATTATCAATGGAAAATCGTTGATAAATTTTTGTTCAAATGATTATCTATCGCTTGCCCGACATCCACAAGTTAAAGAGGCGTTCAAACAAGGGGTTGATAAATTTGGGGTTGGTGCTGGTGCATCACACTTGATTAGCGGGCACACACCAGCGCATCAGGCGTTAGAAGAGGCACTGGCTGATTATACCGGGCAAGAGGAAGCCTTGTTATTTTCAACGGGTTATATGGCGAACATAGGGGTGTTTTCTGCACTTAAAGATGAGCTTGATTGGGTATTGCAAGACAAGCTTAACCACGCCTCACTCATTGATGCTAATCATTTAATTGGCTTGCCACTTCAGCGTTATTTGCATAATGATATTGAATCATTAAAGAAAAAAATAGGCAAACAATCTGGGTGTGGATTAATTGTGACTGATAACGTCTTTAGTATGGATGGTAATCGGGCTGATATTAGAGGCATTGAAAAAATTGTGAAAAAATCTAGTGCGCTTTTAATGCAGGATGATGCGCATGGATTTGGTGTATTTGAGCCAACCATTCCAAAAAATTCGATTTACATGGCAACACTAGGCAAGGCTGCAGGTACAATGGGGGGGTTTGTGGCTGGTGATGAGGATTTAATTGATTTTTTAATCCAAAAATCACGCTCTTATATTTACACCACAGCAATTGCATCCGCTTTGTGCGTTGCCACGCTAAAAAGCTTGGAATTGATTAAACAAGGTGAGCAGAATACTAAATTATTAGCCAATATTCGTTATTTTCAGAACCTTTCTAAAACGTTAAATTTACCCATGACAAATTCTAATAGTGCCATTCAGCCATTCACTGTGGGTAGTAGCAAAAAGGCAATTCACCTTTCAAAAGAATTACTAAGTACAGGCTTTTATGTCAGCGCCATTCGCCCACCGACTGTACTAAAAGACACAGCGCGTTTAAGAGTAACGCTAAGTGCCAACCATACACAAAATCAAATTAAACAACTGCTCACCCAATTAAAACATGCTCTACAGTAACACACAAGGTCTTGGGGCTAATTTGGTGGTACTTCATGGCTGGGGATTTAATTCAGAGTTGTTTAACGCTTTGATTAATGATTATAAAGATCAATACCGTATTACAAAAATTGATTTACCTGGACATGGTAGAAGTGCTAATATTGATGGCGGACTTGATGAATGGTGTGATGAAATTATCAAAATTTTACCAAAAAATACTATCCTATTGGGCTGGTCATTGGGTGGATTGCTTGCGATTAAAATTGCCAGTAAAATAACTATATCAAGGCTTATTCTTATTGCGTCAACACCTAGTTTTATTCAAACAAACAGCTGGGAGTTTGGCATAGATGCAAACAATTTTGAGAAATTTTCAAGTGCTTTACAATTGAATTTATCTAAAGGTTTAGAACGCTTTACTAGTCTACAAACTAAAGACAAGTCAAAGCTTGAAGCTCTAAATAAAGCCATTGAACAATACCCAGCAACAGCACAAGCACTTAATCAGGGCTTGGAAATCTTATTTAACACAAATCTAAAGAATCAATTTAGAAAACTAGCCATACCAATAGAAGTGATGCTGGGCAAATATGACACTTTAGTGCCCGTTAAAATCAGCCATTGGTATCATCAAAACAACATCAAAACTTATGTGTTAGATGCTGGACATTTGCCTTTTTTGCATCAAGATTTTGCCCTACCCCCAATACTTAAAGTTAAGTATAATTCGAATTATACTTAACTTTGGAGAAACTGATGAATGCACTAGTGGGTGTTACTATGGGGTCAAAATCAGATTGGCCAACCATGAAAAATGCAGTGGATATACTCAAAGAACTTGGCGTGCCACATGAAATTAAAGTGGTTTCTGCACATCGCACGCCTGATTTGATGTTTAACTATGCATCCAGTGCGCTTGAGCGCGGACTTAAAGTCATTATTGCAGGTGCTGGCGGTGCTGCGCATTTGCCGGGCATGCTAGCTAGCAAAACCATTGTGCCAGTATTGGGTGTGCCTGTTCAATCACGTGCACTTAGTGGTCAAGATTCTTTATTATCCATTGCTCAAATGCCTGGTGGTATTCCTGTTGGCACATTAGCTATTGGTGAAGCGGGTGCTAAAAATGCAGGTATTTTAGCGGCTCAAATTATTGGTAATGAGAATCAAACCATCAGAGATGCAGTGGCTGCTTTTAGAGCCAAACAAACTCAGGATGTTTTAGATAATCCTAACCCACAAGATTAACGGATGAAAGTTGGCATATTAGGCGCAGGCCAGTTGGGTAGAATGCTGGCTATTTCTGGCTATCCGCTAAATCATCAGTTTGGTTTTTCTGGTAACACACATGATGAGCCGTCCTCTTTACTAGGACATATGTTCGCACAGCAAGACAACACTAATAATATTGACTCTTTAGTGAATTTTGCTGATGTTATTACTTTTGAAAGTGAGAACACTGAGGTTGAAATTGTTAAAAAAATTAACAAAAAAATACCTGTTTATCCTAATGATAAATCCTTATTTATTACACAGCACCGTGGTCGGGAAAAAGTTTTATTTAAGCAATTAAACATTCCTTGTGCGCCTTACCAAATAATAAACACCCTTGAAGATTTAAAGACAGCGATTGACATAATTGGCCTGCCCGCTATTTTAAAGACTACCATGGAAGGCTATGATGGTAAAGGTCAATTTTTAATACATCATCAAGAGCAAATTAATGATGCTTGGAAAAGCATGAAGGGTGTTGAATCAATTTTGGAAGGATTTATAAATTTCAAACGTGAGCTGTCTTTAATTGCCGTTCGTGGTATTGATAATAGTCATAAATACTATCCACTGATTGAAAATACGCATCATCAGGGTATTTTAAGGCTAACCATTGCACCTGCTCAAAATATTAATAAACAGGTTCAAGAAATAGCGCAACATTACATGCAAACTTTGCTTGATGAAATGAATTATGTTGGTGTGCTTACTATTGAACTGTTTGAAGCTGAAACTGGCTTGGTGGTTAATGAAATGGCACCACGGGTACACAATTCTGGACATTGGAGCATTGAAGGGGCTAACACCTCACAATTTGAAAATCACATCCGTGCCATTACTGGTATGCCACTTGGCAACACGATGCCAACGCATCCATTTTGTGCAATGATTAATATTATTGGTGAACTTGGCGATATTGATACTGTGCTTAAAATGCCAAATGCATACCTGCATTTATACAACAAATCTGAGCGTAAAAACCGCAAACTCGGTCATATTAATATTATCGCCAATTCTCAAGTTGAGTTGGATGAGAGCATTGCAAAATTAAAAGACTTTTTACCTCAATAAGTATTAGCCAAAATGCTTATTGAGGTAAGCACTAATCTCATCAGATTCAAACATCCATTGAACCTCATTACCATTAGTAATCTTTAAGCAAGGCACTTGAACTTTACCCGTTTCTTGTTGCATTTCATCTCGAAATTCACTGCCAATGGTTTGTGTATTACGCGTAACAATGTTTAGGTTTAATCGTCTAATTACTCGACGGATTTTGATGCAGAACGGACAAGCAAAAAACTGATACAGCTCAATACTGACAGTTTTCTTATCTGCTTTTTGTTGCTGTTCGCTGGTACGCTTAATCTTGCTAACTGGGATTAGCCAACTAATAAAAGCGATAATAGCGCCTAAGCCGTTTCTCAATCCTTTTAATAAAAATTTCATATTTTTGCCTCATATGCGGTTAATGTGTTTTCTAATAAGGTAGCAATGGTCATTGGCCCGACACCCCCTGGCACTGGTGTAATCCAACCAACAACTCGCTTAACAAACTCAAAATCAACATCGCCAACTAAACGACCATTATCCAATCGATTAATACCTACGTCAATCACAATAGCACCTGGTTTAATCCAGTCACCTTGGATCATCTTAGCAATACCCACTGCAACGACAACAATGTCTGCTTGCTTTAACTTAGTAGAAAGATTTTTGGTTTTGCTATTGCAAATGGTAACTGTTGCTTGAGCATTTAACAATTCGCACGCCATCGGACGACCAACAATATTAGATGCGCCTACTACCACGCAATTTTTACCCACTAAATCCACCCCAGTAGCCTCAAGCATTGTCATCACACCCTTAGGCGTACATGGACGTAAGAAAGGCTTATTTTGCATCAGTTTGCCAATATTTTCACTATGAAAACCATCCACATCTTTTTTAGGAGAGATGGCTTCAATGACTGAATTTGTATCTAAATGCTTTGGGAGTGGTAATTGCACCAAAATGCCATCAATTTTATCACTATTATTCAAACGCTCAATTTCAGATAATAATTCTGCTTGGGTGGTATTGACAGGTTTGTTAATTTTTTCTGAATAAAAACCCACCTCTTTACAAGCGTTGTCTTTATTACGAACATAAGCTGCTGAGGCAGGGTCGTTGCCAACTAAAATAACTGCCAGTCCTGGTTTTCTATCAAGCGTATCAACTTTTAATTTAATACTTGCTCGTAAATTCTGTGCAATTTGTTTGCCATCAATAATGTTCATAATTCAGCTCAACTCTTTTCTTGCTTTATCTAAATCACGTTGCATATCAACACCATGCCCAATGCTAGCACAAGCTAGCGCCACATGGATATCAAACCCTTCGTTAAGCACAGTTAATTGTTCTAATTTTTCAACTTGCTCATATGAAGAGCTATCCATGGTTAAGTATTGTTTGATAAATCTTGCTCGATAAGCATATATACCAACGTGTTTAAAGCACAACTTTAAATCAAAATCCTTTGCCTCTCTAAAAAAAGGAATGGCGGCACGTGAAAAATATAAAGCCTTGCCAACTTTACTAAAAACCACCTTAACACAGTTAGGGTCAAGATATTGCGCCTCATTAGTAATTTGCTCACACAAAGTTGCCATGTGCATAGGACTGCTTGCTAAGTTATTAGCCACTTGGTCAATCACACTTGGATCTAGCATTGGCTCATCGCCCTGCACATTAACGATAATTTCATCATCATCAATATCTAATACCTCTAACACTTGTGCAATTCTTGAAGTGCCAGAAGTATGACATTCGTCAGTCATGCAAGTTAAAGCGCCAAAATCATTAGCAACTATTTCAATGCGCTTATCATCGGTTGCAATAATGACACGATTTGCACCACTATTGATTGCATTTTCATAAGCTAATTGAATCAAAGGCTTGCCATGAATATCTTTAAGTAGTTTGGCTGGCAATCTACTTGATGCGTACCTAGCAGGAATGATAACGGAAAAATCCATTACTTTCTATCAGTACCTTGCTCTAATTGACGCGCCTCTTCGACCAGCAAAATTGGAATGCCGTCTTCAATTGGATAGGCCAAGCCACTCACTTCACAAATAAGCTCATCACCTACTTGTTTAAGTGGAGCTTTGCTCTTAGGACATACTAATAATTTTAATAAGGCATCGTCAATCATAATTTAGTATCTAGTTTTTTAAAAAAATCATCGCTCAAATCAGCTTCAACTTGAAGATACCACATTTGATTATTTGCGAATTGTACACATTTTACACAATCCTTAGCAGTCATAAGAATTGGATGGTTATCTTCAAACGCTAAATCATTTTCTTGATAAGCGTAATGATCAGAAAACACATGTGACTCTAAATGAATACCCAGCCTTATTAATGCATTAAAAAAACGTTGGGGATATCCAATTCCAGCAACACCATGACAACACTCACCTTTGAAATAATCCAGTGGCTTTTCTTCACCTGTTTGAACATTAACAAACATTTTTAACACCAATTCAGTGCTAAATTCACCTGCACGTAAGCCAGCATTATTAATCACAAAATCAACACTTTTAAGACGGATGGTTGATTCTCTTAACGGGCCTGCTGGTAAAAAAAATCCATTCCCAAAACGTCGAATTCCATCAACTACAGCAATTTCTATATTTCTATCCATTTTGTAATGTTGTAACCCATCATCGCTGATAATTAAATCAACTTGACATTGATTAATTAAATCCTTAACCGCTTGCGCTCTGTTCTTATTAACCATCACTGGCAAATCTATTTGCCAAGCAATAAGCAAGGGTTCATCACCTGATAAATAAGCATTAGTATCCTTATTCACTAGCAAACTACCTTGGTTGTGCACACCACCATAACCACGTGATACAATACCCACTTGCCTACCTTGCTGTTTAAAATGCTGTGCCAATGCAATCACAATTGGTGTTTTTCCTGTACCGCCAACCGTAATATTACCCACCACAATTACAGGGTATTTAAATTTTTGAACCTTAAAAAAGTTAGCTCGATAAAGCCATTTTCTAAACACTGACACTACATAAAAAATACTCGATACTGGTAGTAACAAATAATTAATAATACCTCGAGTGTTTAAATCCATTACTGTCTAATACTCGTTTTGAGTTTGATATTTTTTCTCAGTGAATTTCAACATTCCTGCAGCAGACAATATCAAAATCGAGACAACCTTAATAATCAAATACTCATGTACAGCTGACCAAATAATTGTTGCATCTATCACAAACAATCCCACAATATGGAAGGTTTCAATAAGAATATCACCCAGTTAATCAATTTTATCTTTCATTGTTGAATTAGCCATATATATCTCCTTTATTTAGCTATTTATAAAGTAGTAATTATGACAAAATATCATCCTAATGAGTATCGAATTTACAATTTCTAATCAATATTTACGCTCTAGTCGGAAAAAAGGCTTTGTGTCCTTTATTTCTGGGGTTTCTGTGGTAGGTTTGATTTTATCTACCGTTACCTTGATTACAGTGCTATCTGTCATGAATGGATTTCACAAAGAGCTTAGAGATAGGGTGTTAAATGCCATTTCTCATTCGTATATTACTCAATACAATGGTTTGGTTGATAATTGGCAAGATTTACAAACCAAAATCAAGCAACATCCTAATATTGTTAGTACCTCGCCCTATATTGAAAAATATGCTTTACTCAGTACAAAAGATGGTGCTCAAGGTATTAGTGTACGAGGTATTAAGCCTGATTTAGAGAAAAAAACTTCTATTCTGTTAGATAAAATTAAATCTGGTAGTGCCAACTTACTTAAGTCAGACATTTTAATTGGTGCAGGACTGGCAGCACAATTAGGCGTGATTGTTGGTGATAAAATTACACTACTCACACCTAAATTATTTTCCAATATTATAGGTATTCAACCAAGGTTTAAACGCTTTACCATTAGTGGTATCTTTGATGCTGGTATTAGCGAGTATGACAATAATTTAGCCTTTATTAACTTAGGGCAAGCACAGAAGTTATACTCTATGAAGGACAAAGTCTCTGGCATTCGACTCAAAGTTGATAATTTATTTAATGCCAAGAAAATTACTCATGAGGTTATTGCCAGCTTACAAAGTAATCAATATTATGGCGTTGATTGGACGGAGCAAAAGGCCAACTTCATTAAAGCACTTAATCTTGAAAAGCAGATGATTGGTATCATATTATCACTCATTATTGCAGTGGCTGCTTTTAATATTGTTTCTATGATGGTTATGGTGGTGACTGACAAAAAAGCCGACATTGCCATTTTAAGAACCCTTGGCATGACACCCAACCGCATTGTAAAAATATTTTTTTATCAAGGGCTAACAATTGGCCTAGTTGGTATTACCATTGGTAGTATCTTGGGTGCCTTACTCTCGCTTAATATTGAAATGGTTGTTAGTAGTATTGAGTCCATTTTAGGCCTCCAATTCTTTCCAAAAGATGTGTTTTATATCAGCCGCTTCCCTTCTGAAATACACATGATGGATATCATTAAAGTTGCCCTAGGTAGTTTTATTTTAGTCACAATCGCCTCTATTTATCCAGCCAAACGTGCAGGGAAAATAGACATTGCTAAGGTGCTAAATCATGAATAAGATTATTGAGTGCAACAATCTTAGTTATAGCTACTTTGATGGCAAAAAAGCAACGCCGATACTTAACAACCTCAACTTAAGCGTTAAACAAGGTGAATCAATTGCGATTTTAGGACAATCAGGCTGCGGCAAATCTACTTTGCTTAATTTATTAGGTGGTATCGATAAACCCACACAAGGCGAAGTGCTTATCAATGGTATCAATTTAGCCTTATTGAGTGAAAACGACACCACATTATTGCGTGGCAAATATTTAGGCTTTGTGTATCAATTTCATCATCTATTGAATGATTTTAGCGCACTTGATAATGTTGCCATGCCTAAGCGAATACAAGGAGAAGATCAGAAATCTTCTCAAGCCAGTGCCAAAAAATTACTCTCAAAAATTGGGCTTAAACACCGCCTTAATCACTTGCCAAGTGAGCTTTCTGGTGGCGAGCGCCAACGCGTTGCTATTGTAAGGGCTTTAATTACAAACCCCAGTTGTATTCTGGCAGATGAACCCACTGGAAATTTGGATGCTAAAAATGCTTATGAAGTGTTCAATCTAATACTAACACTTAATCGTGTCCAAAACTGCGCGCTGATTGTTGTCACTCACGATGAAAAAATCTCTGCAAAAATGGACAAAGCTCTTATTTTAAATCATGGAACATTAACACCTCTAATCTAGATATAAAACCACGCAAATACACCAATTACAAATAAGTTATTCGCCCGAAAAAGGCCGTATTATTTTTCGTGTTAGCAGTGCTAAGGATGAAGAAATTTGCTTATTTCTCACTCGTCGATTAATTCATGATTTTGTTATCCATTAAAACCAAACCAGCCTCCAAACTTAATGCATTAACCAACTCAAATATTGATAAATCAAAACTCAGTAATGCTTGGTTTATAAACACTTGATTAGCAGATAAAGTAAATTGACTCGCCCCTACTACCAAAAGTAAAAATAATATAGGTTAAAGAATTATCTTGATTTTTTAGCTTAGCGCTTCACCCTTGTCAAAAAAAGCTATTGAACTAGATGCTACATCAACCAACAAGCCTTTTTTCCTGATTGTTGTTTTAGAAGCAAAAAGAATTTTAAGTATTAAACTCAGCAGTAATAACAGAACTAATCCTTGGATGATGTTTTGAATGACTTCTTTCATAAACTTATATTGACACTTATCTTAGTTAAAACATTTTGGTCATTAACATAACACAGCCTAGGCACATAATTCTCAAGTTCTTTTTCAGTGTATATGCCATACGCAGCAATAATTAACACATCGCCCACATTCACTTTATGGGCAGCAGCACCATTAATCGAAATAACACCAGAATTATCCTTGCCACGAATTGTGTAAGTTGTAAAGCGATTGCCATTGTTAATATTGTAAATTTGAATTTGTTCAAATGCACCAAGACCTACTGCATCTAATAGCACACCATCAATCTCACAAGAACCCTCATAATCCAACTCAACCGCGGTTGTTGTTACCCTGTGCAATTTAGCACTCAAAAAAGTTCTTTGCATACAAATGAACTAGCCTAAAAACTGAATCATGATACCTGCTGCAATTGCCGAACCAATCACACCAGCAACATTAGGACCCATTGCATGCATTAATAAAAAGTTATGTGGATTAGCCTCTAAACCCACTTTATTAGAAACACGAGCCGCCATAGGCACTGCAGAAACACCAGCAGAACCAATCAAAGGATTGATTTTATTTTTACTAAATACATTCATAAGTTTTGCCATTAATAGCCCACAAGCCGTACCAATAGCAAAAGCTACCATGCCTAAAAGCAAAATACCTAAGGTGTCTAGTTGTAAGAATTTATCCGCCATCAGTTTTGAACCCACTGCCAAGCCTAGGAAAATAGTCACAATATTAATCAAAGCATTTTGCGTTGTATCGCTCAAACGATCAACCACGCCAGACTCTTTCATTAAATTACCAAAGGTAAACATACCCAGCAGTGGCGCTGCATCAGGCAATAATAAAGCCACTAGTATTAACAACATAATGGGGAAAATAATCTTTTCGGCTTTTAACACTTTGCGTAATTGCACCATTTCAATTTGACGTTCTTTTTCAGTCGTTAGAGCGCGCATAATTGGCGGTTGAATAAGTGGCACTAACGCCATATAAGAGTAAGAGGCAACTGCAATTGCACCTAACAAATCAGGTGCAAGTTTTGCAGCAACATAAATACTGGTTGGGCCATCAGCGCCACCAATAATACCAATAGCAGCAGCATCAGTCAGACTAAAATCAAAAATTCCTAGTGCTGTTAAGCCAATAGCGCCCAATAAAGTCGCAAAAATACCAAATTGTGCTGCTGCACCAAGTAGTAATGTCTTAGGGTTGGCCAATAACGGGCTAAAATCAGTCAAGGCGCCTATACCCATGAAAATAATCAATGGAAATGCACCAGACTCAATGCCTACTACATAGAATACATGCAGAATACCACTACCTTCAGCAATACCTGTACCTGGAATATTGGCCAAAATTGCACCAAAACCAATGGGCAATAATAACAATGGCTCAAAATTCTTAATAATTGCTAAATATAGGAGTAGCATCCCAACTAATAGCATTAAGCCTTGTCCCCAAGACATCTGATAAAGGCCTGTGTTAATCCAAAGTGTGTTTAATTGTTGTTCCATGTTAAGATTTACAAATTATGCAAGTGTTAATAAGGTTTGGCCTACATCAACTGTATCGCCTTCCTTAATCTCGATATTAGTCACAACGCCACTTCTAGCGGCTTTAATTTCAGTTTCCATTTTCATGGCTTCAAGAATAACCAAAACATCGCCTTGATTAATTTTTTGATTCACCTCAACCATTACTTTCCAAATAGTCCCTGATAATGGCGCATCAATGGCCTCAGCTTCTATTATTGGTGCTGTGCTAAGTATTTCTTTTTCTAGTGGCGTTGATGCTTGTGTTTGATCAGAAGAGGCCTTCATTGAGGTAATATTACCCCCTGCTGAAACGTCAACAGTATAGGAATTACCTTTAAATGAAATGGTATAAGTCCCTTCTTCTTTGTCAGGCTTTTGGCAATTATCACCCACTTGTGGCACTGACTCAAAGAAATCAGGATTGTCTCGATTTTGTAAAAATAAGATACCCACTTGCGGAAATAATGCGTAAGTTAATAAATCATCAATCTTATCTTTAGCCAAAGAAATTCCTTTTTCAGCAACGATTTTATCAAACTCTTGCTCAAGAATATGCATCTCTGGTGCAATGTTATCAGCAGGTCTACAAGTAATTGGCTCACCACCATCTAAAACTTTAACTTGCAAGGCTTGGTCAACAGGTGCGGGTGTTGCACCATATTCACCTTTGAGCACACCAGCAGATTCTTTAGTAATCGTCTTATAGCGCTCACCAGCGAGTACATTAAGTACAGATTGTGTACCTACAATTTGAGAAGTGGGTGTTACCAATGGGATATAGCCCAAATCTTTACGCACACGTGGAATTTCAGCCAACACTTCATCCATCTTATCAAGTGCACCTTGTTCGCGTAGTTGGCTTTCCATGTTAGTTAGCATACCGCCTGGCACTTGGGATAATAAAATTCTTGAATCCACTCCTCTAAGCGAGCCTTCAAACTGTGCATATTTACAACGCACTAGCCTAAAATAAGCATCAATTTCTTCTAATTTTTTCAAATCTAGCCCTGTTTTTCTTGGACTGTTTTCTAAAATAGAAACCACAGAATTGGTCGCACTATGGCCATAAGTCATACTCATAGAACCAATGGCAGTATCAACACGATCAATGCCAGCTTCAACAGCTTTAACGATGGTAGCAGTGGATAATCCAGTTGTTGCGTGAGCATGTAATTGAATGGGAATATCAACAACTGCCTTTAACGCTTTAACCAAGTCATAAGCCACGTACGGTTGCAACAAACCCGCCATATCTTTAATACAAAGAGAATGTGCGCCCATATCTTCAATTTCTTTGGCCATATCTAGCCAAGTTTGAGTGTTGTGCACTGGACTGACTGTATAAGAAATAGTGCCTTGAGCATGCATGCCTAATTTAACAGTTTGGTCTGTTGCTGTTTTAAGATTGCGAATGTCATTCATCGCATCAAAAATCCGAAACACGCTCACGCCATTTTCAGCACTTTGGTCTACAAATTTACGCACCACGTCATCACTATAGTGGCGATAGCCTAATAAATTTTGACCTCTAAGTAACATTTGCTGAGGCGTATTAGGCATTACTTTTTTAATCTCACGGATTCTATCCCAAGAATCTTCTCCTAAATAACGAATACATGAATCAAAAGTTGCCCCACCCCATGATTCCATTGACCAATAGCCAATTTTGTCTAATTTGTCGGCAATCGGCAACATATCATCAATACGCATGCGTGTTGCAAATAAGGATTGATGCGCATCTCTAAAAACAAGCTCAGTAATTTCTACCTTTTTGCCTTGTACACTATCAGGCTTCTTAGTTAATTTTTTAAGAAAATTTAGCATAATCCTTATGCCCCCCTATGCATTTTGATTGCTTGTTCAATGACAAATTTAGTTTCCTCATCCATCTCGTCTTTAAGTTCAGAATTGTTGTTAAAATCTTGCTGATCATGAACTTTACTTTGAAATTTTTGAATCATCATAGACATTAATTTAGTAACACCAACCAACAAAGTTAAAAACAAAAATACGAACCCCATACCAAATAAGGTTAAATTAAGTGCTTGAGCTATAAAATCTATTTGTTCCATATTATGATTTTTTTATATTAATTTGGTACCGATGGACGGAATCGAACCGTCACTCCCGAAGGAACCGGATTTTGAATCCGGCGCGTCTACCAATTCCACCACATCGGCAATATTTTTATTTGTGTCTAAAAGTAATCCTTCCTTTAGTTAAATCATAAGGTGTCATCTCAACGGTTACTCTATCACCTGGAAGAATGCGAATATAGTACTTGCGAATTTTGCCAGAAATATGCGCCAAAATACGATGACCATTTTCTAACTCAACCGTAAAAGTCGTATTTGGTAACTTTTCTTTAACAACACCTTCTAATTCAATGTAATCGCTTTTTGACATAAATCGCTATAAATTTTCAAATTTTCAACTAAATAAATTCGTTTATTTTACCCGATTGTTAGAGGATAGTTAAAAAAATCATAAATCCAAAATCTAGCTTTTATAGAAATTGGAAACGCCTTAATCTTAACTGACATCAGTTATAATAAGGGCACTTTTATTATAGATGTATTGCATTAATGAAAATCAGTTTTGAGTTTTTTCCGCCTAGAACAAATCAAGGCAAAGAGAAACTAACCCAAGTTAGGCAAAGTTTAAGTGTGATATCGCCTGAATATTTTTCAACCACTTTTGGCGCAGGTGGCACAACACAAAATGCAACCTTAAAAGCGGTGTTAGATATTCAAAAAAACGGCAACATTCCAGCTGCGCCACATCTGTCTTGTATTGGTTCAGAAAAGTCCAACATTGTTGAATTATTAGACAAATACAAATCTGCAAATATTAATCGTATCATTGCACTAAGAGGCGATATTCCTTCGGATATGCATGATATTGGCGATTTTCATTATGCCAATGAATTGGTTGAATTTATCCAATCTGAATATAATGACTACTTCCATATTCAGGTGGCAGCCTATCCTGAAATGCACCCGCAAGCCAATAATATTGCAAGTGATTTAGCGCACTTTGTTAACAAGATTAAAGCAGGCGCTAATGGTGCAACTACACAATACTTCTATAATGCTGATGCCTATTTTAGGTTTAGGGATGATGTGCAAAAACTGGGTGTAGATATCCCAATCACACCAGGTATTATGCCAATTATCAATTACACTCAACTGCTTAACTTTTCTAATATGTGCGGCGCGCAAATTCCAAAGTGGATTTTAGAACGGCTCAAACTTTATGAAACCGACTTAGAATCACTTGGTGATTTTGGTTTTGATGTTGTCTCCAACTTATGTCAGACACTCAAAAGTCAAGGCGTGGGTAGTTTTCATTTTTATTCAATGAATCGTACAGAGCCTTCTCTCAAGTTAGCAAAAAGCATTGTGTAATTATTTAATTATGGATTTTATTCTTTCAAGGTATATCAAAGAATAAGGCATAGTTTTATCCTTAGCAACTAAGCGATTATCAACACTCACTATTTGAATGAGTCGCCATCCATTATTATAGAACGCTTCAAAAGTTTCTCTTCTAGTATTAGAGTCAATATCACATAATAATTTGCTATTGACACTGGCCAAATGATAATAGGCTGGGGTTTTCTTAACTTTGGTATTTACTGAACAAATTGCCAATTCATATTGAGTTTTAACTGGGTTTGATTTTTTAATAGTGCTGATTTTTAATGGCTCGTCTTTAGTATCAAAAAACCCTGAAAATGATGAAATAGGAAATAGGAAATAGGAAATAAAACCCAAACAGCCAATAATATCTTTTCTATCATTAGATAATCCTAATAAAAAATAACCTAATTAAAGGCTATTTTCTATAATTTAATAGAGTTTAAAAAAATTAAAATGCTCAATCAACTACTGAGCCAGCATTATTACCTGAACCTGTCTGAGTAGCTTTAACACTATTAAGTCAAACCATATTCATCATCATGATAAGAAGCCGCCAATGGCAAGTGAATTCTGAGCATTAAATCTACCAATACTTACCCCTAATTGAACCTTTACCGTTAAAAGTTTGTGGAATACCATCCATTGCCATACTCATGGCAACACCTTTATTAACTTTGTCTACATGCGTATTGCCATCTGAATTTGTAACCAATAAATTAGCCTGACCTGAATCAACTTCAAGTTTTTCACTACCAATTGTGAGTGAATCTAATCTGCTTTGCGCTGTGTTTATAGTGGTTTATACATCCGCAGCGGCATTGGCGTTTGCCTGTTCTGCTGCTCTAGCGATTATTGTTTCGGCATCGAGGTCTGTTTGTTCGACTAGGACTGTGTGTGCCTGTTGTGGTTCCAGTGCCATCAGACCCGGTGGTTGTAACTACTGCTTGTGAAGTGGTGATTAATAAACCAAGAATTAGTATGAAAAATCTATTAATTTAGCTCTGTTCTTCATGGTTTTTAATCCAATGCTGAAGTTTATGTAAGGGCTCTTTATCTTGAGCGTGGCAACATTTCTCAAGCACATTTAAACGATTTCCCAATTCTTCAAACACCATTACATAATGCTCATTCCTTAACTCTTCTTTATAAAGCTTGGATTTAAGCGAGGTGATGATGCTGATTAATTTTTGTTCATTTTCTTGTTTAGCAGTATCAGTTGCACCGGTTTTAAACATGGCATCAGCTTTGATTTGTTGCATTTTTTGTATGTGTTTATCTTGCTCTGAATGCAAACTTATTTTAGGATAAGCCAGTCTAATGCTGTCCGTTGTCACGTAACCCTCATGAGTCTGCAACTTGCCAGAATTGATTTGTGCTTGAATTTGGGTGCGACTTACCCTAAGCTTACGTGCTACTTGTGAAACACTTAATTTAATCATATTACCCTCCAAAAAACCACCAAAGATAGTTGATAAACTAACTAGATTTTACTGATTTGTCAAGTGTATTAAGATTTGTTAATACTGAAATAATACCATTATCACTAGCATTCGGCGTGACCAATACCTTGTCAAACCCAATTGAATTAACATAAGTCTTTATTCTGTCACTTAAAACTACTAATAAATAGTTTTTAAGCTTATTAATATCAAGAATTTGGCTGGATATTTCCAGTAGTGATTTCATGCTATCTATGCTAGTAATGCTAATAATACCTTCATTGCTTAATAAAAATTCATTGAGTGATTGATAGTGCAGAGAGTTAATATCATGACTCACACGCTCGTACACTTCAACGTATTCAACTTGATTATCTTGCTTAATTAGGCCTTGCTTTAAGGTTTCTCTACCACCTCTACCTCTACCTCTAAAAATTAAAATTATTTTATGATGCAAGCAATTCACACTATCAAGAGCCAAAAGCGCCTCACTGGAAGCGTTTTCTCTAGGAAAGTCGTCAATCTTTGTGTCATTCTCGCTTAGTTTTCTGGCGGTAGCACTACCCACTGCAAAAATCTGATGATAACTCATTGTTTTAAGAATTTTTAAGCCGTGTTCAACAGCATTGGCACTAATAAAAATAACCACATCATAATGACTTTTTTCTGCTTTGGCATCAATAGGATTAAGCTTTAATGTTGGAAAGAAAAGTGGCTTATTGCCACTTTTAAGCACCATAGATTGTAGTTCTTTTACTTGTAAAAGTGGTCTAGTTAGTAATACATTCACTAACTAAAACCCTAGTATTTCGGCAATAATTCGTATTTTATTCAACGTTTCACTTTCTGCATGCTTGCAAATAAGTACAGTTTTGGTGTTAATAAGCGATATGTCTTGTAAAAAATACCGAATTTGCTTTTCATCCCAAACATTAGAAGTGTAAAGAATAGGCAATTGATTAAAATACAAATGCTTGTTTGCTATTAGCTTAGTATTTAAATCAAATTTAAGTTTCTTGTCAGACTGAAAGCATAATTGATAGCCATTTAATATCGCCATTATTTCATTATTTAGCTGCTTATCAAGTTCACAAAATAAGATAAATTGAGATTGATATTGCTGGATTGGTTTAAGTTTTGATGCAAGTTGAGTTGCATCTAATAATTGAGCTTGTTCAATAGATATAACCAATTCAAATACCTCATCAGAGTCTTCTAATTCTGTAAATATTTGCTCAAAATCTTCTTCAGTATCAATTTTTAAAGCCAAGGCTTTGAATAAGGTTGAGTAATAATCAAAACGCCATTCATTAGGCAAATCATCAGGGTAAAAGTCGTCAAGTAAATCTAAGCCACTACGGCCAATTAAGAATTCTGTTTTATTCATTTGGTTTTATATATCTTTATAATAAGTGAAAGTTTTATACAAAAATCTCTTTATTAATTATGCCGGATATTCTACTATCAATTATTGCCTTGTTATCAGGATTTGTACTTTTAATTTGGAGTGCGGATGAATTTACTGAAAATGGGGCAAAAATTGCCAATATCTTTAAAATATCGCCACTCATTATTGGATTAATTATCTTTGGATTTAGCACCAGCGCACCTGAAATGTTAGTATCTGCACTTGCTGCTATGGAGGGCAATACAGGACTTAGTATTGGCAATGCGATTGGTTCTAATATTTTTAATATTGCGCTTATATTAGGCATTAGTGCAATTATTGCTCCAATTAAAGTGCAGGGAGATATTTTGAAAAAAGAGTGGCTATTTTTAATGATTGCTACACTTTGTGCAGGGCCACTGTTGTGGGATTATCGTCTTGATTTTACAGATGGCATGGTTTTATTGTCTTTACTAATTTTATTTTTTGTTTATACCTTTAAGCAGGCAAAAAATAAAACGCATCATGAATTTGACGAACTTGAACATAATGTGAGCAAAACTCAGGTTAAAAAAACTTGGGTAATGTTGATTGTGGGTTTAGTGGTTTTAGTCTCTAGCGCAAAACTTGTGGTTTGGGGTGGTGTGGCAGTGGCCAAAATATTTGGTGTTTCAGATTTAATTATTGGACTTAGCGTAGTAGCACTAGGTACCAGTTTGCCAGAATTGGCAGTATCAATCGCAAGCGTTCTGAAGAAGCGATATGCAATGGTGGTAGGCAATGTAATCGGCTCTAATCTATTTAACACCGTTGCCGTATTGGCCATACCAGGATTAATCCACCCATCAGATGTGCCAGTAGAGGTTATTAATAGAGACTACCCAGTCATGTTATTATTGACTATTTTACTACTTGTTGTCTCTTATAAATTTAACAAAAAACACATTATTAATCGTTTTGAAGGGTTTGTGCTTATTGGGGTATTTGGTCTTTATATGTGGCAATTATTTTGAAATTAACCCTTCACAGTGAGTCTGAGACTTATGATTTTGCACATCAATTGGCTCGGTGCGCTCAGTTGGTTGATAACTCTATTGTTATTTATTTAGAGGGTGATTTAGGCGTTGGAAAAACCACATTAGCTCGAGGATTTATTCAATTTTATGGGTTTAAGCGAGTTAAAAGTCCTACCTACTCTCTAGTAGAGAGCTATGTTAATGACAAAGTCAATATCCACCACTTTGACTGTTATCGATTAAGCGATGCGCAAGAGTTAGAATATATTGGCATCCGCGAATATTTAACACCTGGTCATATTCAACTGATTGAATGGGCAGATTTAGGCAAAGGCATAATTGCATCAGCAGATATGATGATTAAAATTACTGATGATTTTGATAAGCGCGAACTAGAAATTATCACATATACACAAGTTGGAAAGAAACTGCTCACATGTATCAATTTATAAAAAATATCAAATACAACTTCTTTCAATTTAATAAATAAACAAAGCCTTCTTTGTATTGAGAAGATGCATTTATTCGTCTTATTCTCTTTATTATTAGGCAATGTTTATGCAGACAATAAAAAAAACAACCAAACAAGATTAAAACACAACCAAAATCATTTTAATTGATGCAGATCATGGCGGTGAAGACTCAAGTGCGATGGATTATCGGCGCTCAAAAGAAGAACATATTACCTAAAAAATTAGCAAAAAAATCAATCGAACCTGAAGCATGAAAGTCATTCTTATTATTTGTTGTCTTAAAAATACCTCCTATTCCTTCTGTGCTAGTTGAAACTGCACTTATTTCTAACCCTGAAGAGGAAAAATGACTTAATAATTCAAAAGAATAGGATAAGATTGCCAATGCAATTTATCAAGGAATTTTAGATTATTACAAATAATCCGAGTGGGTTATTTTTTATCTGATTTATCAGGCGCATGCTCCTCTTTTGGTGGCTCGTAGTTTGGATCATTTGGGTTCATAAATACAAAGTGATAATCGCTGTCTTTATTCATTTGGTCAAAATCCACCACCATGCCTTCAAGTAGTGCTTTTTGCTCATAAGCAAGAATGTACTCAATGCCATTAGATCTAAGATGGATATCGCTCTCATTACAATCATCAAAGCCCATCAAATATTGGAAGCCATCATCGGTTTTATCAACAGCAAAGCGAATTAACAGTCCTTGAGTTTCTGGATTATGGGTTGATAAAATAATTTCATCTGCTGCTTTTTTTGTAATTGTAATCATAATTTTTGCTTTTTAATCTTACTTATAAAGTTAACAAATTGCACAACCCACGCATTGCCTTCCACGTTGCGTAAGTGTGTATAGGAAGCTAAAAGGTTATGTTTAATAATGCCATCGAACTTATTATCCACACCCACACCACGCAAAACCTTAAAAGCATAACGTGTATTGGCGTTAAGATTTTTAAGCTTTGAGTAGTGAAACTCGTGCGCATAAATACGCTTAGACACGCCAGACCAGCAATGCTCATCGGTTGGCTCAAGTTCAACATAACCCCTGCCAATAGGTTTGGGTGTCATATGCGTATCTGCATCAATCACACCTACCATTGGATAGGTTTGTTTATTATAGGTAATACTGTTGGTTAAATACATCAAACCACCACATTCTACGTACGTTGGTAGACCTTGTTCTATTTTAGTTTTAATATCTTCTAGCAAGGGTTGATTGGCATTTAACACTTTAAGTTGCATTTCTGGAAAACCACCGCCGATAAATAATCCATCACATACTGGCAAGTTGTTGTTTTTAAGCGTGTCAAAATATTTTATACTAACACCTAGTGACTCAAATTTATCTAAATCATCTTGATAATAAAAACCAAATGCGCTATCTTTAGCAATAGCAACCGTGATTTTTTCCTTAATTGTACTAGTGTTAATAATTTGCTTATTGGGCTTAATACAAGTCAGATTCATTAATGCATTAAGGTCAACTTGATCGGCAATAATATTGGCAATTTTTTTGATAAAAGTTTGCGATTGTGGCGTTTCATTGGCAGGCATTAAACCCAGATGGCGCTCATCAATCACTAGTGATTTAGAGCGACGTACGCAGCCTAACACAGGAAGATCAGTGTAATACTCAATCGCTTGAATTAATTTTGACTGATGACGCTCACTGGCTACTTTATTAAGGATAACGCCAGCAATATCTATATTTTTATCAAACGTCTGATAGCCACTAAGTAGTGGTGCAACACCACGAGTAATGCCTGTGCTGTCAATTACTAATACTACGGGGATGTTCAACAATTTAGCAAGATCAGCATTAGCATTACCACCAGTAACACTCATGCCATCAAACAAACCCTTGTTACCCTCAATAATAGTAAGGTCACTATTGACACTTTGATTGTTATACAATTGGATAATTTCATCATCAGCCATGTTGTAAAAATCTAGGTTATAACAAGGGTTGCCACTAGCTTGAGCAAGCCAAATAGGATCAATGTAATCAGGGCCTTTTTTAAAGGCTTGAACCTTGAAAGACTGTTGTTTAAACGCAGCACACAACCCTAAACTAACAACAGTTTTGCCTGAGGATTTATGACTAGCAGATAAGTAAAAACAACTCATAAAATTTTATGATAATAAAAAAGGAGGCGTTACGCCTCCTTTTTTTAAGTTATTTAAATCAAACTCTAATACTTTAGTATTTAATACCTAAAGATTTAACTGTATCCATATTAACCAAACCATCAATATCTAAACCTTTAGATTTTTGGTAAGATTTAATAGCAAATGTTGTTTTATTATTAATAATTCCATCTACCTGATTTGAAACTAAATAACCAGATTTAGACAATGCTTTCTCAAACGACTTTAGCACTAAAGTGGTCGCATTTTGTTCGCATAAAATTGAACGCCATTGGTAATGACCAGCTGTTTTCTCGACGCACTCTTGAATTGTAGAATAAACCGCAGGATGCGATTTTACGATGCGTGTTTTTGCAGGTATTACAATGACTGTCTCTTTATATGTTTTATAAATTGCAGCAACTTCTCTAATTTTTGTTGAGGCGGGTATTTTTAATACTTTTTTCATTTCATTTTTACAACTAGCTTCTACATAAGCAGGCACGTAACTCTCGCCAATTTTGGCAATACTATCCAAGCCTTTCATTCCTTTAATAATCTCTTTGCTGGCGATGCGAGGACGTTCCGTAACATTTGCTATCTCATGGGCATGGTTAGTTTGATTCCAATTCCAATCACTGATATGAGCCCGCTCATTCATAATTTATAGTTCTAACCTCGAAATAATTATACATCTTTTTACGGAAAAACATTATTTATTTTGTGCTGCATTATCTGCCAAACTTTCTGGCAAGAACGCTAAGAGTTTAACCAAGAATGTCACCGCAATGATTGCCAAAGCAACACCACCAATACCAAGAAAAATCTCTGGCAGAGAAGCTGAATACTGAGCAACACCACCATAACCTTCTAAAATTTCCTTACCTGGGAATAATTCCATTGGATAAGCCTGACCGCCAATAATAATAACGTACAACTGAATAAGTCCGCCAATAATAATCAACACAGAAGCTAAGCCTAACATTGAGCGATTACCCTTAGTAGCAGGATGGTAAATCAAAACCGTTGGAGTAAGCCCACCTAAAATAATTTGCCCATACCAAAATAATTTTGTATAAATACCGCCATCAAAAAGAATGAAATTTTCAACGCCTGTATTTTCTGCTAAATACAAATTACCCAAATGATATACAGCCACAAAATACATTACTGCTACGACAAACACACCTAGAAGGTTACTCAAACGATTAACCACAGCGTCCTCTAAAGGTCTGTTAGTCCACTGATAACTTGCCATCAAAATGAGTATGAAAAATGCCAACCCGAACGCAAAAGACATGATGATAAACATAGGTGCCATAATAACGGCATCGTAAGCCTGCTTAGCAACTAAAAACCCAAAAATAGAACCTGTGCCTGTGGTCAGAATTAAACGCCAACCAAAAGCGACTAAGCCAGCTTTTCGGCTAAATTTATTCATACGACGTTCAAACAGCAACCACAAATAAACAGCAACCACCACAAAAAAACCATTATATAAAATAATATTCCAAGCAAAAATTGATTTAAAATTATATTCAGTCATGGCAATAATCAAACGATCTGGGCGGCCTAAATCAAGCACCAATACCATTAAACCACCTGCTAATAATGATAACGCAACCAGACCAGATAAGCGTGATAAAGGCTTATATAGTTTTTTATTAAACACAGAAGAAATTGAAGCCACGTTTAGTGCACCACTCGCCGCCACTATCAAAAACAAAGCAAACACATGTGGCATGCCCCACACAATACGATTACTCATACCAGTCACAAAATGACCATGATGCTCCATATAGTACGCACTACCTAGTGCAGCTAAAACTAGCCCCCCCAGTCCTGCAATTAGTGCATAAAACCCTAGGCTTTTTCCTTCAATTTGTTCAAAACGAATATTGCTCATAAAATTCCCAAATTAAATTTATTATTTAAATACCACTATAACGTATGCCAGTATTTAGATTAAGGTCTGCTCTGATTTGTGCAGATTGAACTGTTTTTAAAGTTTGATTAATTTTGCTTGATACATCATACAAATCACCAAAAATAACAGCGTCACTGTTCACGCTTGCAACACAAGCAGGTACTTCACCTTTATCAACCTTATGTACACACATCGTACAAGACTCAACAGTGCCTTTGCCACGAGGCATGTGTTCTTTTTGATTTCTTAGTGTCTCGTGTACAAACGAGCGTGCATCATACGGGCAAGCCATCATGCAATAACGACAACCAATACATAAATGTTTATCTACCAATACAATGCCATCTTCACGTTTCATAGAAGCATTTGTTGGACAAACATCAACACAAGGCGGCTCTTCGCAATGCTGACACATGAGTGCAAGATTGCTTACTTTGCCAGTCGCTTTATCTTTAACTTTTAGTTTTTTAATCCAGCCTGGTTTTTGATTGCCTGTTGAATATAGCTCTGAACCCCAACCTTGTTCTTTTTGACAAGCACTAACCATGCCATCAATATCAGCCTCGGTTAATTTATTGGTATCAATCAACATGCCCCAACGTTTTTCATTGGTCACTGGCACCTTGTTAGTACTAGCGAATGTTGTAAGTGTAATACCACTAGCAACTGTGGCAACACCAATCGTTGTTGCACTCATGGTTTTGATAAAATCACGACGATTTAATGTTTTATTCATAAGGAGCCTTCCTTTGGAATCGTACGGTGACAAGTGAAGCAATCAAGGCTAACGCTGACCTGTTCATGACAATCTGAACAAAATTGACCTTTCTTATCAACTGAACGATACTGGTTGTTTGTCTTATCTTTATTGACATGACACGACACACAGCCTTTTAAAGAATACTCGTCTGTTCGAACGCCTTGGCGTAAGGTTTTATCACGCTTATGGCGTAAAAATTCAGGGTGTATTTTTCGAATAATTGAAATACTTTCATGAAATACTTTACCAGATGCCTTAATAGAGCTGGCCTGCTCACCAAGATTAGCGTGTTCGTTAGTATGCGCAAACGCACTGCTTATCAGCAAAGTTAAAAAAACAATCAAAAAACGATTCATAATTTTATCCCGCTTAGATTAAATTGAACTACTCACCAAGACCCATTTGAATATAACCAGTCGGGCAAACATCAGCACAAATATGACAACCAATACACTTATTGTAATCAGTATCAACATATCTGCCTAATGTTGCCTTATCTTTCTTAACTTTAAAGACTGCGTCTTGAGGGCAATACATCACACAGTTATCACACTCAAAACACAAGCCACAAGACATACAACGGGCTGCTTCTTTTTGCACTTCCTCTTCAGTATAGCCAATTAAACGCTCATCAAAGTTACCCAATACGTTATCAACATCTACCAATTTGTGATTGCGCTGATTGCGTTGTTCATAATCAAAATGACCTAAGAACAATTCCGCATGTGGAATGATGGAAGCAAAAGCACGATCTTCATAATTATGCACCGCAAAATCGGCAATATCTGTTGAGGCTGCAACATCAGAGCCTTGCTCATAAGACTCAGGAGAAAGGTCCCACTCTTTCAACTTATCCATTAAATCAAAGTAACTAACATCGACCTTAGGACGAGTATGTTGATCAGAACCTGCAAGATAATCACCAATACTTTCAGCAACAATTGACGCTTGACCAATGGCAGTCGTTAATAAGTGTGGACGAACCACATCACCACAAACAAAGAAACCTGGTTTATTAGGCACTTGGTAGTTCTTATCTGCGTCAATAAATCCATGCTCATTAAAGAAGGAAGTGTCCATGCCTTCAGAATCAACACCTTGACCAATGGCAGAAACAATCAACTCACATTCAATATCAAACTCAGAGCCTTCAATTGGTGTGTTTCCATCTTCTTCTAAACGAATCATACGCAGTGCAGTTGCACGACCATCTTTTCCTGTAATTACTTCAACAGGTTGTAATTGACCTTGAATTTCAACACCTTCACGAGTTGCATCATCAATTTCTTCTTGCGCTGCTGGCATGTTTTCAACAGTAGAGCGTGTTGTTAACAATACATCTGCGCCTAGACGCTTAGAAGTATCAACCACGTCATGCGCTGTGTCACTAAAAATAATATGTTCAGGACGATCTTTTTCAGCGACATTAGTAATGTCACCCAAACGACGTGCAACTGATACAACATCAATTGAAGTATCGCCACCACCAATACAAATCACCTTGCCTGTAATGTGCTTTAAACGGCCTTGGTTGTACGCCTCAAGAAAAGCAACACCAGAGACGCAATTTGTTGCTTCACCGCCTGGGACAGGCAACGTACGGCCGCTCATAGCACCCATTGCAAATAAAACCGCATCAAATTCTTTTTCTAATTCATCAATAGTAACACTAACACCAACCTTGGTGTTCATTCTAGTTTCAATGCCTGTATTGATAATACGATCAATCTCATAAGACAATACATCGCGTGGCACACGATAATCAGGAATACCGTACATCATCATGCCACCTAATTGATCATATTTTTCAAATACAGTGACGCTGTGACCCTGACGACGTAATTTAAGTGCTGCTGCCAAACCACCACAACCACCACCAATAATGGCAACTTTTTTGCCTGTGTCTTTAGCATCAACTTTAAATGTGTAACCTTCAACTTTTGCATTATCACCAATAAACTGTTCAACCGCATTAATACCAACCGTATCTTCAACTTCATTACGATTACAACCATCTTCACAAGGTGCTGGACAAACACGACCCATTACCGATGGAAATGGATTTGAATTTGTAGAACATTGGAATGCATACTCTTGCCAAGATAGGTCACCAGAAGGCTTCTCCATACCGCGAACAATGTCTAACCAGCCACGAATATTATGCCCTGAAGGGCACGAACCTTGACAAGGTGGCGTTTGGGTGACATAAGTAGGACACTTATGAGAGGTGTCTTCTTTGAAAATCTTTTGGCTCCATGGCACTGTTTTTAGTTCATCACCATCATCGGTATATAATCTGAATGTGTGATTATCGCCCTTAGTTGGTACGCCATATGGGTTCTTTTGCATATCAAATCTCCTTATATTCGTTTAAGTTTCTGTCAACATGGCATCATCAGTATCAGTTTGTGGTTGAACCTTCTGAACTGCTGTTTGTGGCTTATCCATAATAATTGCTTCGCTCACTAATTGGTGAACACTCACAATCATGTACGGATCAAAATTAAATTTAGGTAGTACTTTAGAAAACTGCGACTTACAAATGGCACAAATAGCAGCCAGTGTATTAACGCCATTATCTTTTTCAACTGCTTTCAGTGCTTGCATTCTTGGCATTGCACCCTTCACACGAATTTCCATTAAATCGTCTGTTAATAAGCCACCACCACCACCGCAACAAAAAGTAGCCTCCTTAATTGTGTTACGTTTCATATCAACATAATTATTGCACACAGCTTTAATAACATCACGTGGCAAAATAAATTGACCGTCTGAAATGCCACCCATATTGGTTGCACGGGCAACATTGCATGAATCATGGAAAGTAACCGTGCGATCATCATTAGCAGACTTATCAAAAGCCAGTTTACCTCTTTGAATTAAGCCATGGGTGTATTCAATAATATGTTGTGGTTGCGGATAACGATGATCTAATTGATCTTGTAATTTTTGACCAAATTCATCGGTAGCACCTGCACCTACGCCCGATAGAGTATTCCAAAAACTATAGGCAACACGCCAAGCATGTCCACATTCACCTACCATAACCCGTGACACTTCTAAATCAAGTGCAGCCTTGCGAATACGCAAAGCAGCTTTACGCATCACATCATAAGAGCCAATAAACATGCCAAAGTTTGCACCTTCAGAGGCATATGAACTTAGCGTCCAACTAACACCGTCTTGATGAAACACCTTGCCATAACCGATTAAACCATCAATATGAGGTTCAGCAAAAAAGTCTGCTGAGGGGGTGATTAATAGAATTTCTGCGCCCTTTTGATCTAAGGGGTATTTAACAGCAACCCCACCTGTTTCTTCTTCAATTTCTTCTTCAAGGTCAAGCAATGTATCACGCAAAGCCGGCTCAGGCAAACCTAAGTTATTACCAATTGTTAAAGCTTTACCTAAAATTTGATTGCAATATTTTTGACCTATACCAACTGCATCTAGCACCTCACGAGCTGCCATTGAAATTTCAGCTGTGTCAATACCGTATGGGCAGAATACCGAACAGCGACGACATTGTGAACACTGATGAAAATAGTTATACCAATCATCCAACATATCATCATCTAGCTCTTTAGCGCCTACTAATTTAGGGAAGTATTTACCTGCAAAGGTAAAATGGCGACGATACACACTTCTAAATAAATCTTGGCGTGCAACTGGCATATTTTTCGGGTCTGAAGAGCCCAAAAAGTAATGACACTTATCAGTACAAGCGCCACATTTAACACACGAATCTAAAAATACTTGTACAGAGCGATATTTAGACTTAAGTTCGCCCATTTTATCAATAGCAACTTGCTGCCAATTGTCTACTTTTTCACCAGGAAAGCCTAATGGATTTTGAAATTCTTGTACGGATTTGAACGGACCCTCGCCATCCATAATACCTTCTTTTAACTCAGGAATTTCAAGATAAGTGGGTAATACTGGAATGTCAAATTCTTTTGCCATATTATTCATCCTTACCTAAAGTTTGTTCTAGTCGTGTTACATGTTCTTGTTCTTGCTTGAGCGCCCAAGATGAAATATGGCGCTTTAAACGAGCATCGTCTACCTGATTTCGTGTTGGACTAAAAAAAATACCTGGCACGTGTAATAATTTAGAAATTGGGAAAACTGCCATCAGCACAAATACCAAGAAAATGTGTACTAAAAAATGCACTTCTGTTGGTAGGTTTGCCCAATTAAAACTGACTAAGCCTGAGGCAAATTCCTTGACCATAATAATGTCTGTATGACTGCTGGTGAATGTCATCACAGCGCCACTCACACCAATAATAATTAACATGATTAACATTAAATAATCACTCGGTGCTGAAATATAACGAATACGCTCAACAAAAATACGGCGTAACATAAGCCCAATAAGACCAATTACCATGGCAAAAGCAGCATACTTAAATGGCTGGGTTAATAAAAAGATATCGGGCAAGTCACCTGGCCAAAAATAACGTATATGGCGAATTAAAACCAATAATAGACCGAAATGAAACAACCAGCCAAATAACCAAATCCATTTGTTTGATTTGAACAGACTTTCAAATAAAGCCACTTCACGCATCATGCGCATAACCACACCTGTTTGTGTTAATGGAGTTGGTGCAGTAGGAATTTTAAGGGGAACTGGCGTTATCCAAAATTGATAAATTTTTCTCGCCATTCCGACAAGGAATACAATTAATGAAATATAAAATAAAGCGGTAAAAAAAATGCTTATTACAGACATATTGCTCTCAAATTCAATGGTTAAAATATTAAAAAACACCCACCAAAGCAGGTGTTTTTATTGCTTGTATTGACTTAAATACAGCCAGTTGGTTTTGGCAATCCAGCGAAACGACAACCTTGCTTACCAGGACCATATGGGAACAAAGAGTACAAGTACTTAGAGTTACCTTTGTCTTTACCCATTCTTTTAGCAATTGCTTTGGTTAATACGCGCACTGCAGGTGCAATTTGGTACTCTTCAAAATAATCACGTAAGAAATTAATCACATCCCAATGCTCATCACTTAAATCAACATCGTCATCTTTTGCCATTTTCTCAGCAATTTCTTTGGTCCAATCGCCCAAATCTACCAAGAAACCTTCTTCATCTACTTCTGCGCCTAAAATATCAGCCATTTTTTACTCCTATATAAAAATTTAAGTTAAACCCAAGAAACCGCGGTTCCATGTTCAACAACCAAATCAACAAAACCTGCATAATCAATTAATTTGATATTATCAGCAAGTTTTGAAGAAATTCCTCTTGCTTCAACGTCACCCTGAAGTGCATAAACTCTACCTTGAGCGGCAAGATTAGCAATCATTGGTGTGTTGGTATTTTTCGCAGCAGAAATAACACCATCTTCAATTAATAAAATAACACTTGTATCATCAATTATATTAAGACAGGATTTGAGTGAATTTCGCTCGAAAGATGATTTATTAACAGTATGTAACATATTTAATCTCCCTTAGAAACTTAGACATACGTCTTGTTCAGACATAATTTTTGAAAGCTCGACATTAGAAATCACTTTAACGCTCGGCTTTTCTGCCCAATCATCGTCTTCATCTTCATACACTAAAGGCATTAAATCATCTACATTCAATCCTCTTTCTTCTAAAGACTCTGCTGATACATAAAGCTTATTAATGTCATAATCACCCAATGCATGGAAGGTTTTAGAAAAATTCTTCATACCAATACCATCAGCATTTTGCCCTTCAACAATTTGATATACACCATCATCAATAAAAGCCAAAGAAACATCCTGTTCAAATGCTGCAGCAATTAACACTACTTCTAGCGACTCAATTGCATACACTGTGCCAAATGAAGAACGGCGATTTAAATATATAAATTTCTTAGTTACCATCTTAATCCCCAAATACCACTAAACGATCGGACTGAATGCCCGCTTCAATCAACTGACCCAAGCCAGAAATACGAAATGCTGGATGAATGTTATTACCATCAATACCATTCTTACTTGCCTCAGATTTATCTAGCATACCGCGACGAAGCGCTGCCGCTATACACACAACAAGTTCAGGCTCACCATCAACGTTCTTAATGCCTAACTCTGCCCACTGGTTAACAACATTACGATCATCTTGTGGTGGTAATGTAAAACGTGATGCATTATTCACACCATCATGATAGAAAAAGACACGAAAAATTTCATGGCCTTTTTCAATCGCCGCTTTGGCAAATTGGTACGCCGTATCAGATGCTTGATGCTGGTACGGCCCTTCATTAATTTGAATAGAAATCTTCATAATAATCGATATCTAGAAACGAATATATGCAGAAGAATTTAACTCATGACGTGCACCTTTCCAATCATTGATGTGGAATTTAGTGAACGGCAAACCTGTCTTTTCAAAAAATGCTGGCCAACCAATACGATCAACCCATTCGCCCATTCTTTCCCAATCACGGGCATCGTCTTTATAAACAGACAAGATATTCTTAACCACGGCGCCAACTTCTGGCCATCTTGGCGGATTGTTAGGTAAATTAGAAGCGACTAATTTATGGAACGAAGGTTTAGATCTCGCATTTGAGTTCTTGCCACCAATCCATAACGCAATCTTAGAATGCTCAGGATCGTTAATTTGCATCGGCGGACATGGCGGAAAGCACGCACCACAGCAAATACATTTCTTCTCATCAACTTCCAATGTTGGCTTGCCATTAACCATTGCAGGACGAATCGCAGCAACTGGACAACGTGCAACAACGGTTGGACGCTCACACACATTAGCCACTAAATCATGGTTAATTTTAGGTGGTTTAGTGTGTTGAATATTAAGTGCGATATCGCCTTGACCACCACAGTTAATTTGACAACAAGAAGTGGTCATATGTACACGGTTAGGCATTTCTTCACGCGTAAATTCCTCATGCAGTTCGTCCATGAGCGACTTTACAATACCCGAAGCATCTGTACCTGGAATGTCGCAATGCAACCAACCTTGGGTGTGTGAAATCATGGCTACCGACGGACCTGTACCACCTACAGGAAAACCTGCTTCAATTAATGCTACAATTAGCGGTTCAACTTTTGCGCCATCAGCCACCATGTACTCAACATTAGAGCGCATGGTAAAACGAACAAAGCCATCCGCAAACTCATCAGCAATATCAGCTAATTTTCTAATGGTATAAACATCCATTTGACGTGCGGTACCACAGCGAACTGTCCAAACTTCTTCATTATTTTTTGAAGTGTGGTGCAATACACCTGAACGAGGACGATCATGATAAACCCACTGTCCGTAGTTACGACGCATCGTCGGGTGCATGTATTGAATAGGATCAGGGCAACCTGATTCGATAGGCATTCTTGGTGCTTCAGCCATTTTATTTCTCCTAGTATATAAAGTTAGGTGAGATCTCTACTCACCTTAAAAATTGTTATTTAAACGATGTACCTATGCACTTGCCTCTGCTTTATTTTCAAACCACTTAACAGCCTCTTCGTCCCATGTGTCCATACGAACGTAAGATGAAGTACGTGTAGAATTAACCATATTAGGGTCTACATTAAGGCCAATGCCTTCAAGGAAGTTAACCACGCCAATACGCTCAATCATTTCACCCGTTCTTTCGTGCTCTAATGCATTCTCAGCAAAAAAATCAATCACTTCACCTGCTAAATCTTCAATCGCTTCAAAATCATCTGCTGTGTCCATTTTCATAAATGGCACAACGACTGAACCAAACAAGTCACCAATTTTAAGCGTACGCTTACCACCCATGATAATCATCACGCCTTTATCATCACCTGTTGCTAAGATAGGTTCTACGTCACCTTTAGCAATATATTTATGAGTTAAAGGACTGGTAACATTTAAACAATGCATACATTTAACGCAGTTCTTGTTATCAATTGTAATTGAATTATCTTCATTAAGTGTCATCGCACTGGTAGGACAACGAGAAGTAATGTTGTCAATAACATAACTACGACCTTTGTCTGCAACCATCGCTTTCCATAGGTCTTGATTAACTTTAATATCGTCTCTCCAAGTGCCAATAACCGCAAAGTCAGCACGCTGAACTGTATTCATACAATCGTTTGCACAGCCTGATACTTTGAATTTCATTTTGTATGGTAATGCTGGACGATGCATGTCATCTAAGAATGCATTAACCAAGGTACGTAAAACTGCTTGCTCATTAACATTTGACATCTCACAACGTGAAGCACCAACACAAGACATACCCGTGCGCACTGCAGGACCAGCACCGCCTAAATCAAAACCATAATCATTAAATGTATTAAAAATAGTCTGTGTTGTTTCTTCAGTCGCACCTTGTAACATGATGTCGCCTGATTGGCCATGAAATGCAATCAAACCAGAACCACCGTTATCTACAAACATATCACACATATCTCTTAATAAAGTTGATGTGTAGTGCATGCCTGCTGGTGGTTGAATGCGTAAAGTATGGAACTCGCTTGCTGCAGGAAACTTATAAGTACCATCTTCGTTTTTTAATTCGTTAAAACGTGGAATAATACCACCGCCATAACCAATAACACCAACTGTACCGCCTTTCCAGTAGCCTTTTTTGGTTACATATGAAGTTTCTAGTGTGCCTAATACGTCACGTGCCATTTCAGCGCCAGCATGACTGTCACTTGCTAATCTTTTAAGACCTGTAACGAACGAGGGCCATGGACCATTTTCCAACTCATCAAGGTTGGGTGTGTTATATAACTCTGCCATTTTATCTCTCCAGTATATTTAAGTAAATCCCCTTGCTTTTTCCAAAAGGAAATATGAACGAAATAGATTATACTTAAATGAAAGAAAATACCAGCGTTTATTAGTGGTACTAACTACTATCCCTTAGGAGGTAGATTGCTTTAATTCTCAAAAAATCAAACTAATCTACCTCCTAAGGGATAGTAGTTAGTATGAGCAAGTATTTCATACTAGATATTCATTAACTTTAGCAGCAACACCACGACCTTCATTAATAGCCCACACAACCAACGATTGTCCACGACGACAGTCTCCAGCGGTAAAAATTCCTTTTTGTGATGTTGTGTATTGACCGTATTTAGCCTTATAATTACCACGTTCATCAAGCTCAATATTAGCATCATCACTTAAATAATGCTCAGGAGATACAAAGCCCATTGACAGTAAAACTAATTGTGTATACCAAGTTCTTTCACTGCCATCAATTTGGGTTAATTGCCCGTCTTTAAAATCAACATTGACCGTTCTTAAGCCAGTGACAAAACCCTGTTCATCTTTAATAAACGATTTGGTCATTAAATGATATTGTCTTGGATCTTTACCAAACATTTCTGTTACTTCGGCGTGTCCATAATCCACACGATAAATGAGTGGCCATAATGGCCAAGGATTGTTTGACGAACGCTCAACTGGCGGCTTGGCCATTAACTCAAAATTCACAATCGATTTTGCACCTTGGCGTAGCGCTGTGCCAATACAATCTGTGCCTGTATCGCCACCACCAATCACAATCACATCCTTACCTTTGGCGGATAAATCTGACTCATCTTCACGTCCAATATCTAGCAAACTTTTGGTGTTTTTAGCTAAATATTCCATTGCCAAATGTATGCCTTGTGCTTGGCGATTATCCACTAATAAATCTCGTGCTCTACTTGCACCTGTGGTTAACACAAGTGCATCAAAACCTTGTTGTAATTGTGTGGTGGTGATGTCTTTGCCAACATCGACATTGGTTATAAATTCAACCCCTGAGTCTTGCATTAATTTCACACGGCAATCAACCACATTTTTACCAAGTTTCATATTTGGAATGCCATACATTAATAAGCCGCCAATACGGTCATCACGCTCAAATATAGTAACATTGTGACCGATTTTATTTAACTCATCTGCCGCTGCTAAACCTGCAGGACCAGAGCCAATAATAGCAATTTTTTTATCCGTTCTATACTCAACTGTGTAGGGCTTAACCCAGCCTTTATCAAAACCTTTGTCAATAATGGCTTGCTCAATATTCTTAATCGCGACTGCAGGATTATTAATACCCAATACGCAAGAACCTTCGCAAGGCGCTGGACAAACTCGACCTGTAAATTCTGGGAAATTATTGGTTTTTAATAAACGTGCTAGTGCTTCTCGCCATTTATTATGATAAATTAAATCGTTAAATTCTGGAATTAGATTATCAACTGGACAACCATTTTCTGACTGGCAAAAAGGCACACCACAATCCATGCACCTTGCACCTTGCTCTTGAAGATGAGCCTTATCATGATGATTCGTAAAGATCTCACCATAATCTTTAATGCGCAAATCCACAGAGCGATAAGCCTCGGTTTTTCTATCAAATTCTTTAAAGCCAGTTACCTTTCCCATAACAAACACTCAAATATAAATTTAAAAGATTATGCCATATTTTTCGTAAAAGTGTACCACTCAAAAACTAGATAAAATTATATGACAAAATAGCGGTATAATTATTCCTTTTTTATGAAAGTTTATTCAAGGGAACACTCAAATGAATTTAATTGATCAAATTGAGAGCGAACAACTAAGATTAGACCTACCTTCATTCGCATCAGGCGATACGATTACTGTACAAGTAAGAGTACGTGAAGGCGAGCGTGAAAGATTGCAAGCATTTGAAGGTGTTGTTATTGCCAAGAAAAACCGAGGTATTGGCTCAGCATTCACAGTTAGAAAGATTTCTTATGGCGAGGGTGTTGAAAGAGTTTTTCAAACCCATTCAAAAATGATTGATTCAATTGAAGTAAAGCGTCGCGGTAAAGTTCATCAAGCCAAACTTTATTATCTTCGTGGCCTTACTGGCAAGAAAGCTAGAATTAAAGAAAAACTTCAGCTTAAAAAATAAACGATTTTTTTGATGAAAAATATCGGCCTTCACCGGCATTTTTTATAAGCCGTTATCTGTCATAATTTGGTAATGGATAATTCAATACTCATTGATCAATTTTTAGACAACTACTGGCTTTCATCAGGCGCTAGCAAAAATACGCTATCGGCTTATCGCTCTGATCTTAATTTATTTTCAAAATGGGTCAATAAATCACTCTCTGGTATTAGCGATACACATATTAATCAATATTTTAATGAGCGCCAATCAACATCTATGAGTGCCGCCACACAAGCCAGAATACTCACCTGTTTACGTATTTTTTACCAATACTTAATTAAACAAAAAGTCATTAAAAAAAATCCGACTGATAAATTACACCATCCTAAACAAGCGCAAAAACTACCCGTTTTTTTAAATATTAATGAGGTTGAGAGGCTGCTTAATACACCCGATCATAACACTATTTTTGGCCTGCGTGACCAAGCCATGTTAGAACTTTTATACGCTTGTGGACTGCGTGTCTCGGAGTTGATTAATCTGAGTTATCATCATATTAACCTGGCTGATGAATATATTCGCATTCATGGTAAGGGTAATAAAGAGCGTCTTTTACCAATGGGTGAAATGGCAATGGATTGTTTAACAAATTACGAAAAAAATGCAAGGCCATTTTTATTAAGGAACGGCCAAACTGATGGTTATTTTCTAACCAATCGTGGCACTAATATGAGCCGACAAAATTTTTTTTATATCATTAAAGGTTACGCATTCAAAGCAGGTATTAATAAACCCTTATCACCACATACACTGCGCCATGCTTTTGCCACACACCTTGTACAAAAAGGGGCAGACTTACGTAGTGTGCAATTAATGCTTGGACATAGTGACATTTCTAGTACACAAATCTACACCCATATTCAAAATACCCAGCTTAAATCACAACATAGCAAGCACCACCCCAGAGGATAGCAATAAATAGATCATAATCTTATATCAAATAAGAGATAATAAGTACAGCACAATCTTCCCTTTAAGGCTATTAATATTTTGCAAAAAAAAATAAGTAATAGCGTTATTGCCATCCATTTTTATTTCAGTAACTGCACACGAAAGTTCACACTCTATGTTAAAAAAAATAAAGTAGTGTCCCTTCAAAAAGACTACAGAATTGGCGATAGTGGGCATGATATTCTTAAAATAAAAGAATGGGCTAATGCTGTGGCAACTTAATGAAAACTTTACTAGCAATATTATTAGGCTTAGCCACACATAGTGTTTGATCAAACAACTGAAACAGTTCTCGAACAAGTGCAATAATTTCTCAACCTACCCCCGCCACAGGCATACTTAATAATACGACTTGGAAAGCCCTGGTTTCACCTATGACTAAAACATTTAACACTTAGGCTTTTTCCAATAGAACCTTGCGTGAAAAAATGAGATACTTTGCCACTAAACACTTGCAATATAAAGCATCTGAATTGACAGAGGGGAATATTGGGCCGTGGGTTAAAGAATGACCATGATGGCGATTGGACGTACTGGTGTCAAGGATTTGTATGTTTTGTATGTACCATTTTAAATCAAACTTTTAGCACTATTGGCGAATATTTTAGTAAATACTATGCCAATACTTGGACAGTTGAAGTTATGCGCAAAAAAGCACGCATTAAAAAATTATTGGCCCCATCAGCAACTCAAAGATAAAACATCACACCCCACAAGAGGACTAGATTGCGCTGTACATATCCACTAAAGATGCTCCCTCCGTGCTCATCACACAGAAATTATCAAGCAATACAAGAAATATCCAAGCAATATAGAGAAATTATTGAGAAGTTACCCGAATACAATTGTCCTTTTTTAATGACAATCACATCATTTTTAAAAAAGGACAAACGTTTATTATTTGATGATAATAAGACCAAAACACTTGTTTGACCCGGGAAGAATTACTAATCAAGATTTTTTCAAAACCATGTATGGCGATACCCAAGAAAAAGTTGAACAAAATCTTACTGAAATTATTTGAGAGCCAAAACTTGATGGACGTAAAATTAAAGTGACTAAAATTAATGGTGTAGCAAGCAAAATAAAAGCCATTGGGCGAGGAGTTAGACAGCTATCCAGAACTCAAACCATTCATCCATAATATTGCAGAAAACTATAAGTGGCGTAAAGTTAAAGGCACTAATTAATCAAGCCTACCTAACTTTTGGTATTGCGATTGACCTTAATGTTGCTGAATCTAGTTACTTGAAATGGGGTTGAAAATGCACAGATGAGCACCAAATTCTTGCTTCACATGTTAATAAAATACCACAAATTATTATTGATACTTTTGAGAAATATAGCTTTATTTGGGATGGAAAGTGGTATCACCACGATACGATGCACTTTGAATATAGAGCTGAATTATTATAAAACGTTAAATATACTCAACATTTAATATTTTATAAACAATATCACCTTTGGGCGCTTTCACTGTCACCTCATCACCCTCTTCATTACCCATTAATGCACTGGCGATTGGCGAATGACAAGAAATCTTACCTAATACAATATCAGCTTCATCTTCACCCACAATTCGATACGTAATTTCACTATCATCTTCAATGTTCATTAGAGTAATAGTAGTACCAAAAACACAGCGACCATCTTGCTTAAGTTTGACAACATCAATCACTTGCATGCGCGAAAGTTTTGACTCAATTTCTTTAATTCGACTTTCAATAAAGCTTTGCTCTTCTTTAGCGGCGTGATATTCAGCGTTCTCTTTAAGATCGCCATGGGCACGTGCTGTGGCAATATGTTCAATAACACGTGGACGACTAATGTCTTTAAGTTTAAGTAGCTCTGCTTCTAGTGCTTTTGCACCAAAAACGGTCATCGGTATATTTTCCATTATGAGTGTAGTGATTGAAGTTTAGTTATGGTAAGTTTATTATTGGCTTTCAAACCATCCAGCATAGCGAATGCAGCTGCTACTGTGGTGGTAAATGGTACTTTATGTACTAATGCTTGACAACGAATCGCTGCAGCATCAGTCACACCTTGAGTATCTTCAGTTGAGTTAATAATCAAATCGATATCATCATTTTTAATCATATCGACAACATGTGGTGAGCCTTCTGATACCTTATTAACCACTTCACATTCAAGCCCAGCTTCATTTAGCATGTCTCTATTACTGCGTGTTGAAACCAAGCTAAAGCCTTGTGCTGATAATTTTTTACCCAAATCAATCAGCTTATTACGATCAAGCCTGCGCAAACTAACAAACACCTTGCCATTTTCTGGTGCACGACTGCCTGCTGCTAATTGAGCTTTATCAAAGGCTGAAGCAAAATCTTTACCAATGCCCATCACTTCGCCTGTTGAGCGCATTTCAGGACCTAAAATTGGATCCACACCTAAAAATTTATTAAATGGAAACACAGCTTCTTTAACGCTAAAATGCTTAGGAATAATCTCTTTGGTAAAATTTTGTGCTTTGAGTGACACGCCCGACATCACACGTGCGGCAATATTAGCAAGTGGCACGCCAATTGCTTTAGAAACAAAAGGAACTGTGCGTGAAGCACGTGGGTTAACTTCAATAATATAAATCTCACCATCTTGATAAGCCAATTGGGTGTTCATTAAACCAACCACGTTTAATTTTTTAGCCATGGCAACAACCTGAGCACGCATTTCATCTAATACATCACTGGCTAGCGAATAAGGCGGCAATGAACAAGCAGAATCGCCTGAATGGATACCTGCTTGCTCAATATGTTGCATAATACCACCAATCACCACATCTTCACCATCGCAAATTGCATCAATATCAACTTCAATAGCATGGTCTAAAAATGAATCCAACAAAACAGGGGAATCGTTTGATACTTGGACTGCTGTGTGCATGTAATGCTCAAGACTGTCTTTGTCATAAACAATCTCCATCGCTCGACCACCAAGCACATAAGAAGGTCTAACTACTAATGGAAAACCAATTGCATCTGCAATATCTTGTGCTTGTTCTAATGAACGTGCTGTACCATTTAGCGGCTGCTTAAGCCCTAATTCTTGCAACATTTTAGAAAAACACTCTCTATCTTCAGCCAAATCAATAGCATCTGGGGTTGTGCCAATAATATTTGCACCACTTTTTTCCAATGCCTCAGCTAGTTTAAGTGGTGTTTGACCACCATAATGCACAATAATGCCATCTGGATTTTCAACATCAATAACCGCTAGAACATCTTCTAAAGTTAATGGCTCAAAATACAAACGATCTGAAATATCATAATCGGTTGAAACTGTTTCAGGATTACAATTTACCATAATTGTCTCAAACCCATCTTCTCGTAAAGCGAGTGATGCATGCACACAACAATAATCAAACTCAATACCTTGCCCAATACGATTGGGCCCGCCACCCAAAATCATAATTTTTTTCTTATCAGTTGGGTTGGCTTCACACTCAAGTTGATAAGTTGAATATAAATAAGCAGTCTGGGTATCAAATTCTACCGCACAACTGTCCACTCGCTTAAACACAGGTTTAATGTTAAGTGCACGGCGACGTTCACGCACTGAGGATTCGCTACAGCAGAATAATTGCGCCAAACGTGCATCAGAAAAGCCTTTACGCTTCAAAGTAAACATTTTATCAGCGTCAACATTGGTCACATTCGTGCCGTTAATTTGTGACTCGATTGAAACAATGTCTTGTATTTGCGCTAAAAACCAAGGATCAACTCTAGACAAATCAAACACTTCTTCAACACTCATGCCTAATCTAAAGGCATCAGCCAAATAGAAAATACGCTCGCCTCGAGCTGAAATACACTCAGAACGTATTTTATTGCGTGCATCATAAGCGTTCAAATCAACAACAGGATCTAATCCGACCTTATCGGCCTCCAGCCCTCTTAATGCTTTTTGTAAAGATTCTTGAAAGGTTGAACCAATAGCCATTACTTCACCCACAGACTTCATTTGCGTGGTTAAACAATCATCCGCTTTGGGAAATTTTTCAAAAGCAAACCTTGGAATTTTAGTTACTACGTAATCAATACTTGGCTCAAAAGAAGCGGGTGTTTTACCACCTGTAATTTCATTGTCGAGTTCGTTTAAAGTGTAGCCTACAGCTAATTTTGCAGCCACTCTGGCAATAGGAAAGCCTGTTGCTTTTGATGCCAATGCTGATGAGCGAGACACACGTGGGTTCATCTCAATAATAGTTAAACGACCATCTTCTGGATTAAGCGCAAATTGCACGTTTGAACCACCTGTATCAACCCCAATTTCACGAAGCACTGCTAATGAAGCATTACGCATCACTTGATATTCTTTATCAGTTAGCGTTTGTGCAGGTGCAACAGTAATTGAGTCACCCGTATGAATACCCACAGGATCAAAATTTTCAATAGAACAAATAATAATACAATTATCCTTGCTATCACGTACCACTTCCATCTCAAACTCTTTCCAGCCAAGAATAGACTCTTCAATTAAAAGCTCATTAGTCGGCGAAAGGTCTAAACCTCGTTCGCAAATTTCAACAAATTCCTCTTTGTTATAAGCAATACCACCACCACTACCACCCATGGTAAATGAGGGGCGAATAACGGTTGGAAAACCTACTGTTTCTTGTACAGTATGTGCTTGCTCCATATTATGAGCCACGGCGGCTTTCGGCATATCAAGGCCAATTTTTAACATCGCCTCACGAAATAGATTACGATCTTCGGCTTTATCAATGGCTTCTTTCTTAGCACCAATCATTTCCACGCCGTGCTTCTTAAGCACACTATGACGCTCTAAATCAAGTGCACAATTAAGTGCAGTTTGCCCACCCATGGTCGGCAACAAAGCATCGGGCTTTTCTTTTTCAATAATTTTTTCAACCGTACGCCACTCAATTGGTTCAATATAAGTTGCATCTGCCATTTTCGGGTCGGTCATGATGGTAGCTGGATTGGAATTAACCAAAATAACACGATACCCTTCTTCACGCAATGCCGTACAGGCTTGAGCACCAGAATAATCAAATTCGCAAGCTTGACCAATAACAATAGGCCCAGCGCCGATAATTAAAATACTTTTAAGATCTTGTCTTTTTGGCATTAGTGTTGTGCTTTAAATTAGGTCAGAAGTCATCATCTTCAATAGGCGGATTACCATCAAAGATATCAAATTGTCTCTTTTGTAGATAAGAAGAGCGTGCTGCAATATAAACATCGTCTGAATTTTTAAGTAAATCCGTTGCTGGTAATAGTTTAACTCTAGTATCAACGGCTCTGACGAGTAATAAAGCCGTTTCTTCAGTGATATTTAACACCTTGGTTACATCAACATTTTCAGTAATATCAACATAAGTACCCGTTAAATCACGCATGGTTGATAAACCTAAAACTGGCAAAACCACGTAAGGACCGCTTGGCACACCCCACACTGCCATCGTTTGACCAAAATCTTCATCAGTTTTTTCTAGCCCAATATCACCGGCAACATCAAACAATCCAACCAATCCTATGGTGCTATTCACTAAAATTCTGCCAAACGTGCTCACACTGTCAAATAATTTAAACTGTAAAATTTCATTACCTAGTGTGGAAATATCATCTAAATTAGAAGAAAAATCACTAACTCGATTTTGCGCCGTTTTAGGTACAGATTCTTTATAAACCTTAGCTACAGGCTCAAAAAAAATTTCATCTAAGGTTTGATTAAACTCAAAAACTGCTCTATTTAATACCTCAAATGAATCAACATCTTCAGCCATAGTAATTGTACCAAATGCCAATAACACAAAACTCATTAATAAATTTTTCATTCGTTCATCTCCTGAATAAATATATCAAATAAACCACTCACATCGTGCGGCCCTGGCGAGGCTTCAGGGTGCCCTTGAAAGCCAAATGCTTTTTTATTAACAACACTAATGCCTTGGATAGAATTGTCAAACAACGAGCGATGTGTCACTTCTAAATCGTTAGGCATATTTTCCTCTGACACTGAAAATCCATGATTTTGAGAAGTAATTACCACTTGTTTGGTGTGTAAATTTTGCACAGGATGGTTAGCACCATGATGGCCAAATTTCATCTTTTGCGTTGTTGCGCCAACTGCCAAAGATAACAATTGATGACCTAAGCAAATACCAAACAACGGCATATCTTTTTCTAACAAGGTTTGAATGTTTTCAATAGCATAATCGCACGGTTCAGGATCGCCCGGCCCATTGGATAAAAATACACCGTCAGGGTTCATCGCTAATATTGTTTCTACTGGTGTTTGTGCATTAACAACAGTTAAATCACAACCTCTGTCTACTAACATCCTTAAAATATTTTTCTTAACACCATAATCATAAACCACAACTTTAAATTTAGCATCTAATTTGTTAAATTTACTCTCTTCTAACGAATAAGAGCCTTGATTAAATTCATACGACTGAACAGTTGAGACCACTTTTGCTAAATCCATATTTTTAAGACCAGCAAATGATTGAGTCTTGGCAATAGCTGCCTCTTGGTCAATGTCATCACCTGCAATAATACACCCTTTAAGTGTGCCCTGTGTTCGCAGGTGGCGTGTTAATGCGCGGGTATCAATATCACTAATAGCAACAATATGATTTAATTTTAAATACTCACCTAGAGGCCTATCTGAACGCCAATTACTTGCCATCAAAGGCAGATCACGGATAACTAAACCTGCTGCATAAACTTTGTCTGATTCTTCGTCAACTGGGTTGGTGCCCGTATTGCCAATATGTGGATAAGTCAGTGCAACGATTTGTTGTGCATACGACGGGTCGGTTAAAATTTCTTGATAACCCGTCATTGAGGTATTAAACACTACTTCGCCTAAAGTTTCACCATTAACGCCAATAGATTTTCCATAAAAAATCTTCCCATCTTCTAATGTTAATAAGGCAACTTGTGACACCATAATACTCCCAAATGAAAAACTTCGAGGATTTTACCATATCATCGCACTACTCTGACGTCCAAATGCACAAACTCAAAGTGATATAATGATGGTTTTAAAAACCAAACAAGAGGTGTTATGAAGATAACCGTTGACAATATCAAATGTGGTGGTTGTGCAGCCACCATTACTAAAAAATTAACAACAACTTTTGATGTCGAAAATATTGATATCAATATTGAACAAGGCATTATGAATCTTGACGTAGACGATGCTAAAAAAGCCGAAGTTGTTAAAGTTCTACTAAATCTTGGCTATCCTGAAATCGATTCAGTTCATGGCTTTAATTCTGTCAAAGCCAAAGCAAAATCCTTTGTTTCTTGTGCCATTGGCAAAATGGACACATGACACTCACCCTAAATGGTGAATTGCTAAAATTGGCTGATAATTTAAACGCACATGATTTGATTGTTCAACTGAGTTATGAAAATCAACGCATTGCGCTAGAAGTCAACAAAGCCATTATTCCTAAATCCAAACATGCTGAATTTACCCTAAACGAAGGTGATATTTGTGAGATTATTAAAGCAGTGGGTGGTGGGTAAATACCGTAAATTGCGCCTAAGTCCAACTTAAATGTGCTTTTGATTCATATCAATATCACCATTTAATAGCTTATCAGTCGAGCTTGACAACAATCCGCTACGAGTAGTTTCTAACCTTTTGGCATAAATGTTCAAGTTGTTAATCCTATCCTTGGTCATCGAAATATTGATTTTTCTAGTTTTATTTAAATCTTCAGGTTCTGGAATAATATCTTTATTTTTGAGTGCAACATCAAGATAGCATTTAAAAGCACTTTTCACATCTGTAATTGCCTCCACCGTTTTGCTCATCTAAATTTGTGATAATAATGTCATAATCGATTACTAAGTAATAGTCTTTATCTTTAATCATTTTTCATTCTCCAATATTGCCAATACTTTTTTCACATAAATAACTTTAATTGGGCGTTTGAACGGAATAGTGATACTTGGTGCATTATCTTTACGAAATACAAAATGACTGTCGCTAGAATTAATACATTCATACCCATTTTGAAGTAGTAATTTCTTAAGCAAGTCAAAATTAATATTTTTAGGTTTGTTTTGCAACTGCTGCAATATTTTCTAAAATAACAGTTACTTTATTTTCCATAGTTGAATATTTTTCACTGCACTTATTCTATGTAATCATTGGTGATATTCCATAGGTGCAAGCAATGAAGTTTTTCCGTCATATAAATATTCGACATAAAGAGTTTCAAAAACTTTAGTTTTGTACTCAAAAGATACTCCCGATACAAAGCCAAATGCAGCATAAACAACATACATCGTCGCTGCTAATCTTTAATTTTTTATTATCTTAGCCAAAATATTTTTATAATTCTTTTCGTTATTGGTAAACAGTACGCTTTAAGTCTTTTTGCTTATTCTTTAATACTGTTAAACCACTAAAAGTAAAGTTGGCTTTTGATTCATTGCTACGAATGTTAGCCTCAATTTGGCAACTATTCAATACAACCCCAACTATCAAAACGCCACTCATTGTTATTAACTTTTTCACAACACTCTCTTTTTAAAAAACACGCATTCACTAAAAGGCTAGGGAAAAACATTGTGTGAACCCTAATGACAATAAACTTGAACTACTAAAAAAAATAACACTATCACAAATTATCATTAACAGCTAAATTGAAAGTAGTGGTTACAAATCCACTGTCAGGATTGATTACTTTTACGGTAATAGTAAGAGTAATAATATTACCATTCCAAGTGAGTAATCCTGTATTTATATTAATGGTTAAAAATCCACCAGTTGGATTAGCAACAATTTCATAAACAGCACCTGCTTGTATATTCTCACAATAGGTAGTGTTAAATCCGAAGAAATCGCCCCACCATTATCATCAACACTTTGCTCTGCCATTGATATACTCGATTGAAAAAGTGGCGTTACCCTAGTTACACCTTTCCTGCTTTGAATACTTATATTTATGAGTAAGCACAATGTCTTCAAAACAGCGGGGTTCTGATAGATGCGGCAGGATTTGCTGTGATGAGTAAGTACTAAGATCAAAGGTGTTGTCAAAACCTAGTTCAATTTTATTACTGTCTTGAGGGGTATTACGCTGATAATTTGCAAACCAATGTTTGTGTTTAATGCCTAAAGTGTTAATGTTATTATCACGTTCAAAGCCACAGAGTATTGATTAATCCTTGCGTAAGCATTATCACCAGAAATAAGTTTTTGATTGGATAAATTAAGTCCCGTTTTAAATGGGTTGAACTTTGTAACCATACCCGTTTTAATAAAATTCTTATTAAGTTCTAATTTTAGTTTTAAATCCTCGGAGTTGAATTTAACACCAATACCGTATGGTGTTTTTAACAGCATACGGTATTGAGGACGTAAAGCTCTATATTGCTTAGAAAATTGGTTTGTTCAACTGCATTTGTAGTGTGCACGGCAAACATTGATAAGCCAAATAAAGCCAAGTTTTTAAATAGTTGCATAATGTCTCTTGTTAAAGAATGGATAGTAAAAAATTACAAAGTAAGACAATTGGTGAAAGAATTGGAATAGCAAGGGGATCTTTGAAATTATCAAAATCAAAGCTTTCAAGAAAAATGCATTTATCTAGGTCGATTTATGGACAATGAGAACGTGGTATTTCCAACCCATCCACCGCACATTTGGTGAAACTTGCCCATGTATTGAATATATCGTTTGAATGATTGGCACTAGGAAATGAGGCGACTAAGCCCAATGTTGTCAAAAATAAAACCGGATCAATATCAAGCAACTGTTAGATAAAACCACACCCAAACAAAAAAATTATTTACTTGAGTTGTTAAGCGATATTACCAACTAATCCTAACAAGGGCAAACCTTGTCAAGGGTCATCGTGAAAACCCAGTATTCACTCAAGTTTTTTCTCAATTTCTTGCATTTCATTTTTACTAAGCCTAGTTAGCATATTTGAGGTGAATTTATTGGTATCAATTGCACGAATATAATCACAAATGACATCTGAATCATATTCTAATTAATCTTGTTGTTTAACCCTAAAACGCAAAAGTATCATTTTTTAGATGTATTGTTGATGGGAAAACATTAACAGTTGGATGCTTGATATTGTTTAATTCGTTAGATTAAATCACTAAGACTGGACGAATTTTGCCAATTCCAGCACCTTTACTAGGATTGAGATTAGCTAGATAAATCTCGCCTCTTGCAAAAATCTTATTCATTTTTCTTGATTTCCAGTATTGCTTTCTCAATCACCTCATCACTAACTCAGCCGGTTCTTCTTCCAATCCATCCATTAACGTGCTATCAAAATCACGACTCAACTCAATGTCTAAATCTCTAGTTTCAAAAGAGGAATCTTGCATTTGTTTAATAATTTTTTTCTTTCAAGACTTTTATGATAATCTGTAATTGCTTGACGAATCAGTGCACTTTTGGATAGGTGTGCCTCTAATGCCATTTTATTGACTCGATCATAAAAATCGTCTTGGGTTTTTAGAGTAATTGTTTTCATTATACTTTTTATTAAACCATCCACTCTTTTTGGATTTCATCAGCAGAAAACGGCTTAACGCTTAATTGTTGTGCCACGCCAACATTGAGTTTAACTTCCACATTAACTAACTTTTCTTCTCTACCTTGGGAATAGCGTGCTAATATTTTAGCGGCAATTTGCAAGTCTTCTTGATTTGGCCCGCCATCAATTAATGCCAAAGGACCATTACAACTGGTCGGATACAAATTGGCATATTGATTACGATAGCCTTCTAGGAATTTAACTTCGCCTTCTTCACGGGCAACAATCATTTTAAAACGTGGATTTGGGCGAATGTGTCTGCCAACTTTGAGCATCATTAAATCATCCAGTTGATAATCACGATTGCCACGCGATTGCCACATATCGACCAGTTTATCTGAGTATTGTTTATCGGTTAGAAAACAACAACCGCCTGCTGGGGTGGCGTAATCATCAAAGCCATATTCTTTTGCTAAAGCCATTTGTGGCTTACGTGTACGCCCTGAAAAATCCAGTAATTTTTCTCTGTCCACCCAGCCTTCAAGTTCTGCTTTGGTGGCTGGTAAATGTTTTGCGCATAAGGGTCTTAGGAGTAAATCATTTGCATTTGATTCTGCTTGGACAATGGGCATGGTCTCGCGGCGCTGTGACATGGGACGTTGACCCATAACTTCACCTGTAATAATAAAGTCAAATTCATGCTCAATCATCCACTCTTTGGCTTTTTTGACCATAAAGCCCTTGCAATCTAGACATGGATTCATGTTTTTGCCATAACCATGCTTAGGGTTTAAAAGGACATCACGATATTCTTCAATCACATCAATAATATGTAATTTAATACCCAACTGCTCTACTACCCATAAAGCATTGTTACGTTTTGGTTTGTCTTTTTTTTGCTTACGAATAGCATGCGTATGTCCCTCCACACAAAAGCCAGTAAAAAAATTAATGCCTTCTACATGAATGCCTTGATCCAGCATTAGTTTAGTACTTAATAGCGAGTCTAGCCCACCTGAGATTAACGATACAGCTTTAATTTGTTTGTTTGTCATGCTTGTTTTCTAATGTCATCTACACGACAGACACTAGTCACCCTTTTGTTTAACATTTAGTGTTGAAAAATAATAACCATACTTGTCTAAAATCATTTCTACTTGGTCTTGCAAAATACCAGATAGTACAATTTTTCCACCTGATTTAATTTGCTTGGAAAAAATGTTCACATAAACCAACTAAGGAATTAGCCAAGATATTGGCAATCAATAAATCAACTTGATTTAACTCACCTTCTTCGTCACTGTGTAATACAATTATTTTAGAGTCAACATAGTTGGTTTGAATCTTGTTCGTAGTAGCAAGCACTGTTCGTGGGTCATTATCAATGGCGATGATTTCTTTTGCACCTAACTTTGCTGCAGCAATTGCCAAAACACCAGTACCCGTACTATAATCAATCACAGTTAAATCTTTTGGTGGGTTTTGATCCAAAATATTGCAAGCATAAATCTGTCGTTTTGTGCGTGCCAAATGCCAAGCCAGAGTCCATGTCAATAATAACACCCTCTTTTGGCAAAATGGACGCATCTTCCCAAGAAGGACAAATCCAAATATTTTTTCCAAATTGTATTTTGTGAAAATCTTTTTTTGTATTCATCTTCCCAGATGCGATTTTTTAACAATTCAAAAGAGGTTTGCCTAATATTACAGATTTGCTTTAGCATCATCTGTACATGCGTTTGCTCCACATCTACATTAAACAAAGCGTTGACCATCGTATCTTGCCATATAAGAGGTTTTACTCACAGGTGGTTCAAAAATAGCATCATCAAATGAGTCGCTAAAAATAATAGACAAAGCATCCAAGCCCATCAGCACCTCAGAGATGAAATCTGCTTGGTCTTTGTTTGTTTTAATAGTGAATTGCATCCAGTCCATAGCGGATAAATTATACCCTACAGAATATGCTAATGCCTCGTCACACAACCTCTTTACAGCCTTGATGAATATTTTTATAAAAACCAAGTAAAAAATTAAGGTATTAAGTATAATATTCATTATTTAACAAAATAACAAGGTAATAAAATGGGACTAGAAAGAACAGGCAATGGCTACTTAGTTGATCCAACAATTTGGACGCAAGACATTATGCATGAAATGGCCAAAGAAGATGACATTGAATTAACTGAAAGTATGGTTAATCAAATTCTTATGGCTAAAGAATATTTTGAAGAAAATTCATCAGTGCCGCCCATTAGAACTTTTGCCAAAGTTGTCGGCATTGATAAAAAAATCCTATTTAAAGAATGGCTAACTGGTCCGATGAAACCTATTACCAAATACGGTGGTATGCCTCAACCAACAGGTTGTGTTTAATCTCTAACTTAAATTAATGATTTAACTGAGGCAAGCGCTTTGGTTAAATGCTCAGGCTGAGTGCCACCGCCTTGTGCCATATCTGGGCGACCACCACCTTTTCCACCAATTTGCTCTGCAACATGGTTAAGAATTTTTCCAGCTTGATACTGCTTAGTTAAATCTTTTGTTACGCCTACAACTAAGGATACTTTATCATTATTTACTACTGCTAATACGATAACAACCGAGCCTAACTTGTCTTTGAGTTTATCAGCAATATCACGCAAATCTTTGCCACTCGCCCCTTCTACGACAGTTGATAATAATTTAATACCCTTTACCTCTTGAACCTGCCCAACCAAATCATCGCCTTGGTTGCTGGCTAATTGTTTTTGGAAAATGGCAATTTGTTTTTCTAATTCTTTTTGCTGTTTAATCAATTGTGTGACTTTTTCTACCACTTGTACGTTGCTTGACTTGGTTATTTGTGCAATTTCATTCAAGCTATTTTGTGTTTGATTATCAAATTGATATGCATCATAGCCTGTTAACGCTTCAATACGACGTACACCAGCAGAAACACCGCCTTCTGAGGTAATTCTAAAAAGTCCGATATCACCAAGTTGGCGCACGTGGGTGCCACCGCACAATTCTACTGAAAAATCATCTTTACCCATGGTTAAAACACGCACAATATTGCCGTATTTTTCACCAAATAGTGCCATTGCACCTTTCTTTTTTGCATTTTCAATATTGGTAATATCGGTGTGTACTTTTGTATTTCCTAAAATTTTACGATTAACCATGCTTTCAATTTTTTCTAAATCTGACTTAGTAATCACCTCATCATGCGAGAAGTCAAAACGCAGTTTTTCACTATCAACCAAAGAGCCTTTTTGCGTTACTGTCTCACCCAGTACAATGCGAAGTGCGGCGTGTAATAAATGCGTTGCTGAGTGGTTCCTAGTAATGCATTTGCGAGATTTTTTATCAACATTGGCTTGTACCGCATCACCCACTTTTAAAACACCCTTATTTAGAACGCCGTGATGCTCAAATGCACCTGATTTTTGCTTATTCGTATGACCCACTCTAAACTCAACTTTCGCATTAGATAACACGCCACTATCGCCAATTTGGCCGCCTGACTCAGCATAAAAACTTGACTGAGTTAAAACGACAACACCATGCCCACCTGCTTCAATTTTTTCAACCAGTTTTCCATCTTTAACAAATGCCTGAATTGAAGAAACATTCTCTAACTGTTCATAACCTAGAAACTCAGTTGCCTCACTAATATCAACCCCTTTTTTCGATATTTTAAAATCACCTGTTTGTCGGGCACGGTCTCTTTGTTTGGTCATTTCAATCTCAAAACCTAACATGTCAATGGTTAAATTACGCTCACGAGCAATGTCTGCTGTTAAGTCCACTGGAAAACCATAAGTGTCGTAAAGTTTAAAGACTGTTTTGCCATCAATTTCACTACCTTTAAGACTGATAATTGCCTCTTCTAAGAGGCTCATACCTTGGTCTAGCGTTTGTACAAAGCGTTGTTCTTCGTGCTTTAGTATCTTTTCAACTTTGGGCAAAGCTTGTTTTAATTCTGGGTAAGTGCCTTTAAATTCCACTGCCAGTACTGGCGCTAAACGGTAGAAAAATACTTTATCAATACCCATCTTATGTCCATGACGAATACCGCGACGAATAATACGACGAAGCACATAACCCCTACCTTCATTTGAAGGAATAACACTATCAAGGATCATAAAAGCAGCAGAACGGATATGATCAGCAATCACACGCACCGAGGCATTGTCATTTTTAATATTATTGGATTTAGGTATTAAATCCACAACAGCTTTGATCAGGCTTTGAAAGCCATCTGTATCGTAATTATTATTCTTGTGTTGTAACACAGCTGTTAAACGCTCCAAACCCATACCCGTATCTACACAAGGTGCGACCAATGGTTTTAAATAACCGTCTTCTTGTTTGTCAAATTGTGTAAATACCAAGTTCCAAATTTCAATATATCGATCGCCATCTTCATCAGCGTGCCCTGGCGGGCCACCAGCAATATGCTCACCATGGTCGTAAAAAATCTCACTTGATGGGCCGCATGGACCTGTATCACCCATTTGCCAAAAATTATCTTTAGCACCACAACGAGAAATGCGATTTTTAGGAAAGCCGATTTCATTTATCCAAATATTTTCTGCCTCATCATCCTCTTCAAACACACTCACCCAAAGCTTTTCTTTGGGCAGGTTTAACTCTTTTGTAAGAAATTCCCAAGCATAATGAATGGCTTCACGCTTAAAGTAATCGCCAAAACTAAAATTACCCAGCATTTCAAAAAAAGTATGGTGGTGCGCTGTGTAACCAACATTTTCAAGGTCATTGTGCTTACCACCAGCACGCACGCAACGCTGAACAGATACAGCACGTTTGTATGGGCGTTTTCCTGCACCACTAAAGACATCCTTAAATGGTACCATGCCAGAATTAACAAACAATAAAGTCTTGTCATTGTGAGGGATAAGTGATGCACTAGGTTCAATCGTATGATCTTTGGACTCAAAATAATCTAAGAATTTTTGTCTAATTTGCGCGGTTTTCATTTTGCCAAAAGTGCTTGATAAAAAAGTGCGCATTATACGCCGTAAAAGCCTATACAATGAGGGAAGTGTCTCCTGCACCTTGGCGAATAATATCAGCACCACCTGAAGATAAATCAATCACAGTAGTTGGCTCTGGTGGACAATAGCCCCCATCAATAATCACATCTACATGCTTTTCTAATGCACCGCGCACATCATCAATATCAAAAAATTCGCAATTTTTGATAATTAATGACACACTCATCATTGGCTCATTTAATGTATCTAATAAAGCCTGCACCACGCCATGATTAGATACTCTAAGACCAATGGTTTTTTTCTTAGCATGTAACAAGCGATTAGGTACGTCACGTGCACCTTGTAAGATAAATGTGTATGCACCAGGTAGGATTTTCTTGAGCAATCTAAAAGAAGTATTATCTAGCTTGGCATATTCACCGATATGCGCTAAATCACGCATCATCAAGGTAAAGTGATGTTGTTTTGAAAGATTGCGAATGCGCCTAATACGCTCTAATCCATTCTTATTACCCAGTGTTGTTCCTAACGCATAGCCAGAATCTGTTGGATAGGCAATCACTGTACCACGATGTAACTCATCAATCACCTCTTCAACCAAGCGTGGTTGCGGGTTTTTTGAATGAATTTCTAATAATTTTGCCATGTCCAATTTCTCCATACTGCTTGCTCAAAATTGGGTAAATCTTGCAAACAACCCATTCGCACTCTTTGATTTAGCCAGCCATGATAATCAGAACCAGTTGATGCTAACAAGCCTAGTTCATTCGCCCATTGACTAGCAAGTATGATTTCATCAGCGCTACTTGTAGCTGTTACCACTTCAATCCCATCACAACCATTAATAGCCAAATCATTCATCATGCGTTTAATTTTAGTATGTGTCATTCTATAACGGAAAGGATGTGCTAGCACCGCCACACCACCTGCGCCACGTATCCATCCAATCACCTCATCAAATTGCGCCCACTTAACACCCACACCACCTGGCTTTTTGCCTACTAAAAAACGTCTGAATACTGATTTCATGTCCTTACAAATGCCTTCTTGGATCAGCATTTGGGCAAAATGTGTGCAAGTAATCATATTTGTTTTAGCAAGCGCTTTGGTTTTTTCCATGGCGCCAATAATGCCAGCCCCACCCAAGCTACACGCTATTTTTTCGCTGCGAATTTCTCGAAGCTGCTGGTGCTTTTTAAGTCCAACCTGTAATATTTTGTTATTTGGATTGATTTTTAGCCCAAGAACGTGGATTGTCATGTTGTTCCATATGGCTGATATTTCAGTACCAAATACAAATTGTAAATTTAATTTATTCGCCTCAAGACTAGCCTCAGCAAGTCCGTCAATCGTATCATGATCTGTTAGTGCAAATACATCACATTTTTGTTTTTTAGCCAAGCGCACCACTTCAGTAGGTGATAAAACCCCATCTGAATAATACGAGTGATTGTGTAAGTCAATAACCATAAGTTGTTTATTATAATCTATCTGTTTTGTTAGCGTAATTAGCTATAATTTCAACCATAATTATTTAATACAATCAACACTATGTGCGGAATCATTGGCGGCATCTGTAAGGGCAATATTACCCCAATCCTACTTAGTGGGTTAAAACGCTTAGAGTATCGCGGGTATGATTCAGCAGGTATTGTGGTCTTATCAAATGACAATAAACTAAGTCGCGCACGCGCAGTAGGCAAGGTGGTTAACCTTGAAACTGACATTCAAAAACAAAGTCCGAAAATACAAGGTGGTGCTGGTATTGCGCATACTCGTTGGGCAACTCATGGCGAACCATCAACGCAAAATGCGCATCCACATATTTGTTTTGACACGGTTAGTGTTGTACATAATGGCATTATCGAAAACTTTCTTAAACTCAAGCAAGAACAAAAAGCACAAGGTTATGCCTTTACTTCAGATACCGATACCGAAGTGATTGTTCACAGCATCCATCAAGCTCTGAAAACGTCAAAAAATTTACTTCAAGCCACTCAAAAAGCCGTTCAAACCTTTGAAGGGGCTTATGGTTTAGGGGTAATATCGTCAGAGTACCCAGGGCATATCGTTGTTGCTAGAAGTGGCTCGCCACTCATTATAGGCATCAGTGATGAAAGTAATTTTATTGCCTCAGATCAGGTGGCTTTACTGGATATTACTAAGAAATTTATTTTTTTGGAAGAAGGGGATATTGCCGATATTACGCTTAATTCAATTACTATTTACAACAAAGATGGCAAGCAAGTTAATAGAGCCATTAAAACCTCAAATCTTAACAGTAAACAAATTGACCTAGGTGATTATAAACATTACATGCAAAAAGAGATTTTTGAGCAACCGCAAGCAATTCGTGACACACTAGAATCACGAATTACCAAAGACGCTGTATTGCTTTCTGCCTTTGGGAATTGTGCTGAAAATATTTTCACAAATACAAAACATATTCAAATTATTGCTTGTGGCACTAGTTATAATGCAGGCTTAGTCGCTAAATACTGGCTTGAAGACATTGCAAAAATGCCAACTAATATTGAAGTGGCTAGTGAGTATCGCTACCGTAATCCGATTGTGCTTGATAACACCCTATTAATTACTATTTCTCAAAGCGGGGAAACTGCTGATACTTTAGAAGCGCTAAGATCTGTCAAAAAGCATCACAAGAATACTCACACATTAACCATTTGCAATTGTGCAGAATCTTCCCTGACACGTGAATCTGAACTGACCTTGTTAACTCACGCTGGCCCTGAAATTAGCGTAGCCTCTACTAAAGCCTTCACCACACAATTGGTGTCTTTAGCATTGTTGTCAGTCGCCATTGGGAAATGCCATAAACAGGTGGACAAACAACAAGAAGCCTCTATTGTAGATGGTTTAAATCGCTTGTCAGGTTTGATTAAAAAAACACTCGAACAAGAAAGTCAAATTATTGAACTCGCACAATCTTTTAAAGACAAGTTTAATGCTATTTTCTTAGGAAGAGGTACAATGCATGCTATTGCCATGGAGGGTGCGCTTAAATTTAAAGAAATTAGCTATATTCATTCAGAAGCCTTTCCAGCAGGTGAACTCAAGCATGGCCCTATTGCTTTGATTGATAAAGATACACCTGTTATTGCAATTGCGCCTAATGATCAACTATTGGATAAACTCAAATCAAACCTGCAAGAAGTTAAATCTCGTGGCTCACAGATGATTGTTTTTGAAGATGAAATGTCTAACGTACCACCAATGCAAAATATGACTGTCATGTCAATCACGCATAATCTTGGTAGAATTACAGCGCCCATTATTTTTACCATTCCTTTGCAATTACTCAGTTATCACGTGGCACTAATTAAGGGGACTGATGTTGATAAACCTCGCAATTTGGCTAAATCAGTCACCGTAGAATAAAATAATATTATGATTAACACACTAGGCTTTGATTCTGATTTTGACCCTTCTCTTTTAGGTCGAATTATCAATGAAAAAAAAGAGATTGGCTATTACAATTTACCCAATCAAGATACTACTTATATTGATAACTACTTAAAACAATTAGACAATCAACAAAATTTAGATAGTATTAGTGATGTTGTTGTTATCGGCATTGGCGGATCAAGCTTAGGTGCTAAAGCGGTTTATCATTTTATTAAACCCATCAGACAATTAAAACGAAACTTGCATTTTATGGATAGCACCGATCCTGTTACTATTGCCAATATTTGCAATAGTCTAAACATCGGCTCAACACATTTTATTGTTATTTCTAAATCAGGTTCAACCATTGAAACAATTGCGGCTTATAAGCACATTCTTGCAACCACTAAAAGCGCTCAACTTTCGTATTTTCCCTTTACATTTATTACTGACCAAGGCTCACTACTAGCGCAACATGTTCAAAAAGTTGGCGGCTTCATTATTAATATCCAACAAAATATTGGCGGTAGATTTTCACTCCTAAGCAGTGCAGGTATCATTCCATTGGCATTAACAGGGATAAAAATTGATTGCTTGCTAAAAGGCGCTGCAAAGATTAAAGATAGTTTTTTTAATCAAGGCTACATGCAAAATATTTTGCTCAAAAAAGCAACTTTTTATGCAAAAAACTCTTCAAACTATAATATTAATGCTTTATTTTCTTACACTGATTCACTGAAATATTTTAATGATTGGTACGTGCAATTATGGGGGGAAAGCTTAGGGAAAAAACAAAAAAACTCAGCTTTTAATGTGGGGTTAACCCCTATTGGACTAACCGGACCAAAAGATCAGCACTCTTTTTTGCAATTATTATCCGAAGGAACACGAGATAAAAGTGTTACCTTTATTAAACTTAAAACTTTTGATAATCATCAAAAAATACCTGACATTACTTTGGAAAAATTAGAAACGCTAGACCTAATTAATCAAGTTGAATTTTCAACCTTAATTAATATGCAAGCTGATGCCATTATAGAATCTTTAAAAGAACACACAAGAATCCCGCTTGATGAAATTATCTTGCAAAAACAAGATGAATTCAGTATCGGTCAACTTATTTATTACTATGAATTACTAACATCACTCGTTGGAGACTTACTCAATATTAATACTTATAACCAGCCAGGTGTAGAATCTGGCAAAAACATCCTCCTTAAAAAATTACAACAATTATGATTAAAAAATGTCTTTTCCCAGCAGCAGGCTTTGGCACTAGATTTTTGCCCGCTACAAAAGCAGTACCTAAAGAAATGCTACCTATTCTGACCAAACCATTGTTACAATACGCTGTAGAGGAAGCGCTTGATGCTGGCATGAGTAATATGGCCATCGTCACCGGCAAAGGTAAACGAGCCATTGAAGACCATTTTGACCGAGCTTTAGAGCTAGAAACGAAAATTCAAGGCACGCAAAAAGAAGTGCTACTAAAAGAAATCAATGCTGTTTGCAACAATGCCACTTTTACTTACGTTAGACAAAAACAAATGCTAGGATTGGGGCATGCAATTCTCACCGGTGAAGCATTAATTGGTAATGAGCCATTTGCTGTTCATTTAGCTGATGATTTGTGCACATCAGAAAACGATAGCGTACTGACTCAAATAATTCAAGTGTACAACAAATATCAATGCTCGATCGTAGCTATCGAAGAAGTACCTACGGATCAAACTCACAAGTATGGCCTGATTGCTGGTGATTTAGTTGATAATACTAATGATACATATCGTGTTACTGATATGATTGAAAAACCAGCGCCAAAAGATACACCCACCAATATGGCCATCATAGGTCGTTATATCTTAACACCAGATATTTTTAATATCCTCAAACAAACCAAACCGGATAAAGGTGGTGAAATTCAAATCACTGACGCATTACTCACCCAAGCAAAACAAGGTCGCGTGATTGCTTATAAATTTAAAGGTAAATGGTTTGATTGCGGTAGTATTCAGGGCTACCTTGAAGCAACAAACTACTTTGCCAAACAACAAGGTATTATTTAAAACTTTTGCATATTCTTGAAACGCTGCTCGTTCCTTTGGGTGTGTCTTAAAAACGTTTCATTTAACCATTGAATAACAAATCACTAATGTCACACTGTGGCTTAAAGTCTGGCACAAGTTGTATCAATAATGAGCGTAGTTTATCTTGGTCATAATTAGTAATAGCAAGCTCCATACTGGCTAACACCAACTTTAATTCATCCCAAGAAAGCATATTGTCTTGGGCTTTCATAATCATTGAATGATTAGTGCCTAATGCATTATCATCAATCAATAACTCTTCAAAAATCTTTTTCCCTGAACGAAGATCTGTGATTTCAATCTCAATATCTCCGTTTAAATTAGTACTGTCTTTAAGCTCTAATCCAGTTAAATGAATCATCTTTAAAACTAGATCATAAATTCTAACAGGCTTGCCCATATCAAGCACAAATACATCATCACTAGAACCCATAGCGCCTGCTTGAATAACCAATGCCACTGCTTCAGGTATGGTCCATAAAATAACGAATAATTTTCTTATCAGTGACCGTTACTAGCCCACCTGCTTTAATTTGTTTTTTAAACAAAGGAATCACTAAGCCAGTAAAATCTAACACATTGCCAAATCTCACCATATTAAATCTTGTACCGTTTGATGACTTTGATAGTGCTTGCAATACCATTTCAGCACTACGTTTAGTAGCGCCCATAGGCATTTGTTGGGCGAACAGCTTCATCGGTGAATATTAGTACAAACGTTTCAACCTTGCTACTAATAGTAGCTTGTGCGCAACTGAGCGTACCAAAAATGTTGTTCATCACAACACCTTCAGTAGTGATTAGATTCTACCATAGGTACGTGCTTATAAGCTGCTGCATGATAAATTGTCTACACCTTGAATTGCTTACACACTCTTTCTATTCTATCTTGATTAACCACCGAACCCAATATTGGAAACACCTTAGTGCTATCCTTCAATTCTTTGTCAATGATACAAAGTTCCAATTCACTTTGTTCAAATAATATTAACTTGGACGCACTGAGACTAATAACTTCTCTACACGGCTCTGAACCAATTGATTCATCAGCACCTGTAATCATAACAACTTTGTTTTTGATGTTCACCTCAAGCAGGGATTGATTAAGCCTAACAGGCTTTCTACTCAGCAAGTCACCAATACTCACATCACGCAAATAATCAACTTTAACCTTGCTTTGCGCAAGTGCAGACACACCCGGCAAAATCCACACAAGAACTGGATGTGGCTCTAACTAGATTGATGATTTCATTACGCCTTTGACGTGATGCCAAAGATGGTGCTAATAAAATTTCATTGACACTATATCTGTGTATCAATAATTCAATATGTTTGGCGCTATGCACTTTTACGCCATTAATATGTTGCTTGTTTAAATCCTTCGCATCATCAATAAAAGCAACAGGCTTATACTCTTTTGATTGTAACAACACTTCAGACAACGCCCATCTGGCCAACATTCTCAATCCGCCAATTGGCCATGATTGCCATGATTGCCAGCAACCCATTAATAAGTATAACCGACCTTGGAATACCCTCTACAGCAGACATAAAGCCCAAATTGAATAAAAACTGGAATAGCAATCACTGGCACACCAATAGTCACCCAAAAAAGATCACTTTGTGGCTAATGCCAATATCCAAGTCTAAGAGAAAAGGAAGCTAACAATATACCGACCAGTACAACTGAATCAATTAGTAATACAATTAATTGCTTAATATCTGGGCAAATGTTGTTAATTTATTAAATAATCATCATTAAAAAGTGTTTCAGCAATATACTGTATATGCCCTTTATTAATATAAAATATTCTACTAGTTATGGTGTTATGAAAAAAATAATCTAGACAAAAAACAAATGAATAAAGTTAATATTGTATGTATGAAGTGGGGGGATAAATTTCCTGTTAAGTATGTTAATCGACTCTTTAGCATGGTTTCTCGTCATCTTTCTATACCATTTCGATTTGTGTGTTTCACTGAAAATAATATAGGTATACGGAATGAGATAGAAATACAAGATTTACCAGAATTAGACTTACCATCTGGGCTGCCAGAAAGAGGTTGGCGAAAATTAACTGTATTTAAACAAGGCTTTGGTGGCTTATCTGGGTCTACTTTGTTTCTAGATTTAGACATAGTGGTGGTTGGAAATTTAGATGAATTTTTCACTTATTCTGGTGATTTTCTAATTGCCCATGATAAGAAAAATCCAAAAAAAATAGAGGGAAACTCATCAATATTTAGGTTCGAAATTGGTCAATACCCAGAAATTTTAAGTTATTTTGAACAAAACCCTGAACTGATAAAGAGCGAAGTTCGCCACGAACAAGCGTACTTATCACGCGAAATACACCAACAAGACAAATTGAGATATTGGCCAGATGAATGGGTACCAAGCTTTAAGTATCGCTGTTGTCCTTCTTGGATAAAGTCTTGGTTTCAAGCACCCTCTATACCCAAGGGTGCAAAAGTTATTTTATTCCACGGTTTGCCCAATCCACCTGAAGCAATTACTGGGCACAGTGGAAAATGGTATCGGCACATCCAGCCATCACCTTGGATTAAAAAATATTGGAAAATTTAATGAGTACCAAAGAAATTCCTATTTATATTATCAATTTAGGTAGAAGCCTTAACAGGCTATCTCATATGGACAAACAGTTATCTAAATTAAAGATGCCATTTGAAAAGATGGTCGCAATTGATGGTCACCAAATTCAACTTCAAATATTACAATCTTACTAACAATAATCAAAGCGCTCATGGATTCATTATGCGACTTTATCTGCAGGAGGAATTGGTTACGTTCTTAGTTGGCATAACGCTTGGTGAACAGTATCAAACCATAACTCTAAGGCATGTGTTGTATTAAAGGATAATGTCAAAATACATAACAACTTTAAGAATATAATTGAAATTATATTTCAACATTTAGATGAAAATATTGTAATTGATTTATCTGACAAAAAAGGTATGATAGAAAAAATATTAATGCTGTTATGCTTATTCGTTATCAAACACCACCACTTAAAAATCAAGGTACTATTTATGGCGGGTTAGCTGCTCAAAAAAAATTTAAACAAAATGCAAAATTTTAAGGCACCCGTCGACACGCTACAGAAAATGCTCTAGTTCCATAATGTACAAACTTGGAGTCTAGATAAAGATTGCATCTCTCACCAAGATTTTGAAGTAGGTGGCTCAACAATTTCAACCAAGAAAAGGAAATTACCAACAAGAATAAAGAATGAACTAAGTCATCCTTATATGGAGAATGTGGATTGTTACTAGAAATTTTTTGTCGAATTAAGTAAAAAATGGGACGCAAAGATAAAAGTAAATTTGAAAAATGGTTTTCGTTAAATCGTCATCAAAGACGACTTGGCGCAAAAAACCTATCCAATCAGATTGATACAGATTTTAGAAGCCAAAAAAATAAATTAATTACCGATGGCAAAATCATATATACACACGGCAGTCCCAAGAGTATTGAAAAACACTTTAATACTTTGAAAAATGAGTTTTCTGGACAAAGTGAATTTTGCTATACCCATGCAAAGATTATTGTTTTAATCAGACAGGACTTTGAATCAAGCAAGCATTTTGCTATTTTTAAGAATCTTCGGTATAAAGAGACAAGATTTTTACTCAAGAATTTAAACACACGGTGGTTAATTTCTGCAACTGATACCTTTGCAGATTACTCTAATGATAATGCGCTTAGGGGTTTATCCATAGCTTGTTCATGCCTGTTAAATACTGTCAAAATACAAGAAAGTGAGCGTTTCATTACCAACACCCAAAACTACAAAGATGATAAAGAAAAAATCATTAGACTAGATAATGAAGAGAGAATAGCGCTTTTTTATGGCATTTCGGTATTTAAAATTGGCACTAATGACACGCTTAGAAATATGCGTTGGCGTATTGATAAAGCAGCAAAAATTAATATTGTAGGTCAAATATTACTTGAGGTGTTTCTAAGATTACAAAAATTTGATACCATCTATAAGCGCCTAAAGAATAAGCACACAAGAGGAAAAACTGGTTGGTGGTAAATGGATATTTTTATTATTAATCTAATAAGTTCGATTAAACGACGAGAGTTTCAAGAAAGGCAATTATCATCATTAAAACTAGATTACCAAATAATCCATGCCATGTCTACCAAAGATATTGATAATAATACCTACAAAAAGCATTACTACGACTGGCAAAGACCGCTAAAAAATACTGAAGTTGCCTGCTATTATTCACATAAATTGGTATGGCATAAGATTATCAAAAATAATCAACCAGCTCTAGTATTAGAAGACGATGTATTGCTATCAAAATGCGTACCAAAATTACTTGCAGGTCTCTCTGGCAAAAAAGGCATGGACTTAGTCAACTTTGAAAATAGAGGTAGAAAAAAATTCGTTTCAAAATCTAGCGTAGCTCTTGGATGCAACTCGAAACTTCTTCGTCTTTATCAAGATAGGACAGGCGCAGCAGGATACATACTTTGGCCAGAGGGTGCTAAAAAACTTATTCAATGCGAAAAAAGAAAAGGAATTGCACTAGCTGATGCACATGTTACCGCTTGCCATAGTATTCGTGCCTATCAAGTAGAACCAGCACCTATTATTCAACTGAATCAATGTGCTTATTACGGGTTAAGCAACACCTATTCGGATGAAATATCCACATCAACCATTAATAATTGCAATAACCCAAAAGGTAGTTTTTTATTCCGAATTAAAAGAAACTACTTCCAATTGAAACTAGGATTATACCAATTGTTGTTAATAACAAAATCAGACAGGCGTTATATCAAAACAAGGAAGAAAGATTTTTTTACTAGTTAACAACATTAAATAATGGAAAAAAATCTACACTTAACAACACCTATCAAAATCAAACCCTCTGATATTTTGAGAATGCCAATTGGCAATAAAAATATCAGGGGATTAACAATATATGAATAAATAATTGGCATTCTCACGGAGCGTATTTTACATTTATATTGACTATAATCTGGTACTTATGAACAAGGATACTTACACCAACTTTATCCGCAATCAAATTGATAACGATTTAGAGCAAAAATTGCATACTTCTATTCAAACACGTTTTCCACCTGAACCTAATGGTTATTTACATATTGGACATGCTAAATCAATTTGTCTAAATTTTGGTTTAGCAAAAGATTACAAGGGGCAGTGTAATTTTCGATTTGATGACACTAATCCTGCTAAAGAAGATATTAAATTTATAGACGCCATCAAAGGAGATATTAAGTGGCTTGGGTTTATGTGGGATGGTGATATTAAGTATAGTTCTCATTATTTTGACCAATTTTATAAATACGCCATTGAGCTTATTAATAAAAACCTAGCTTACGTTTGCTTTTTAAATGCAAATGAAACTCGTACTTACCGAGGCACCTTAAAAGAGGCTGGGGAAAATAGCCCTTATCGAGATGCATCAATTGCAGAAAATCTAGAATTGCTTGCAAAAATGAAGGCAGGTAAATTTTCAGAAGGTGAGTGTGTACTACGCGGCAAAATTGATATGAGCAGTTCATTTATGTGTATGCGCGACCCAACTCTATACCGTATTCGCTTTGATAAACATCACCAAACTGGTAATCAGTGGCGTATTTATCCCATGTATGATTTTGCTCATTGTATTAGTGATGCCATTGAAAAAGTAACTCACTCTCTATGCACATTAGAATTCCAAGAGAATCGTCGTCTATATGATTGGATACTAGAAAACCTAAATGATTTTAACAAGCCTAATCGCCCACATCAATATGAGTTTTCACGGCTGAATTTAGAATACACCGTTATGTCAAAACGTAAATTACAAAAATTAGTCGAAGATGAGTTGGTATCTGGCTGGGATGATCCACGTATGCCTACGCTTTCAGGGCTTCGTCGTCGTGGCTATACTGCGGCTAGTATTCGTGATTTTGTCAGTCGAATTGGCATTTCTAAAGTAGACAGCATGACCGATATAGCAATTCTAGAAGCTGCTGTACGTGATGATTTGAATATCAAAGCACCACGCACAATGGGTGTAATTGATCCAATACGCGTTATTATTGAAAATTATCCTGAAGATAAAATTGAAACCTTGAAAGCCCCTATTCACCCACAAAATAAGGCGATGGGAAAGCGTGATATATTCTTCTCTCGTGAATTATATATTGATAGAGCAGACTTTAAAGAAGTGGCGCCTAATAAAAAATTTAAACGACTGACAATCAATAAAGAAGTGCGCCTACGATTTGCTTATGTCATTAATGCCACTACTTTTGATACCGATTTTGATGGCAATGTTACCACCGTATACGCAACATATGACCCTGATACATTAGGTAAAAATCCTACAGATGGTCGTAAAGTCAAAGGCGTGATTCACTTTGTTGAAGCCACCAAAGCACTCAAGGCAGAATTTAGACTATATGATCGATTGTTCACACTTGAGAACCCTGGCAAAAATGACCACTTTGAACAATTGCTTAATTCACAATCACTAATCAGCACTTATGGTGTGGTAGAACCTAGTATGACTAATAGTAAGCCTGAATTTGCTTATCAATTTGAACGTGAAGGATATTTTTGTCGAGACAATCAATCAAACGATGAACTGGTATTTAACAAAACGACAAGTTTACGTGACACTTGGTGCGCTTAATACTCTAATCATCCATCGCTCATGAATAATCACGAAAAAAAATCTAGTAATACTAAAATCAACCAAACAAATAAGATTGTCATTATTTGATTTGATTTAGCCATTCTGATACCGTGTCAATCTCGTTATATTTAGTCAAATCAATTTGTAAAGGCGTGACTGACACATAATGATTAGCAATGGCATGAAAATCTGTGCCTACGCCATTATCAGCCTCTTTACCATTTTCACCAATCCAATAAAGGCTTGGATCGTCTTTATCAGCAACACTTTGCTCCGACATATGACGCTTTCCTAAGCGTGTTGTTTGAAACCCTTTAATATCTCTAAAAGGCACATCTGGTACATTAACATTCAACACAGTATCGTGTGATAACTGAGTATGAGATATTTGACTAATCAGTTGCTTGGCAACCATGCCCGCTGTTTCAAAATTCTGACCTTCCCAGCTTGCCAATGATATTGCCACCGATGGCAAGCCTAAAAATCGTCCTTCTATCGCACCAGCAACTGTGCCTGAATAAATCACATCATCACCTAAATTAGCACCAAAGTTAATGCCTGTCACTACCAAATCAATTTTTTCATTTAAGAAGCCACATAGAGCTAAATGCACACAATCGCTTGGCGTTGCGTCAATGCTATAAACATTATTTGATATTTGAATTGGCCCTAAAGGATTATCAAGTGTAAGCGAACTACTGGCAGCTGATTTGTTTTCACTGGGTGCAACCACGATAACGTCATGTTCCTGCGCTAAAGATTGGGAGAGTTGCACAATACCTGGAGCTTGATAGCCATCATCATTGCTAATTAAAATCTTCATCTTTAATTAGCAAATACTTTGCATCACGATTGCATTGCAAGGATAATTTTATCTTTTTTAACACCAACTTTCACCAATCCACCATTGACTAATTTACCAAATAATAACTCATCTGCTAATGGTTTACGAACTTCTTTTTCAATCAGACGCACCATGGGTCGTGCACCCATCTTGGCATTATAACCATGCTTTGCAAACCATTTTCGAGCAGTGTCAGATACAATTAGCAAAACCTGTTTATTTTCTAATGCTTCTTCCAATTCAAATAAGAATTTATTCACCACGTAAACAATAGTTTGCTCGTTAAGTGCATTAAAATAAATAACCTCTGATAGACGGTTTCTAAATTCTGGTGTAAATAACTTCTTCAATTCAGTTTCATAATCCAATGAGTAATCTTGTTCACTAAAGCCAATTGACGTACGTTGAATACTTTGTGCACCAGCGTTTGAAGTCATTACCAAGATCACATTTCTAAAGTCAACCTCTCGACCATTGGCATCAGTCATCTTGCCGTTGTCCATAACTTGTAGCAATAAATTAAAGATATCAGGATGGGCCTTCTCAATTTCATCAAGCAATAACACAGCATACGGACTGGCATTAACTGCTTCAGTTAGCAAGCCACCTTCATCATAGCCCACATAACCTGGTGGTGAGCCAATGAGCTTTGAAATTGAGTGACGTTCTCCGTACTCACTCATATCAAAACGTAACAACTTAACCTCCATAATTCGAGCCAGTTGCTTACAAATTTCTGTTTTACCCACACCTGTTGGGCCTGCAAATAAGAATGACCCCATCGGCTTATCAGTTTGTGCCAAACCTGAACGTGATAATTTAATCGCTGTGGATAAACTACTTAGTGCATAATCTTGCCCAAACACACCCAATTTAAGTTCTGATTCTAAGTTTTTAAGTAAAGATTTGTCATTATTAGTCACTTGCTTAGATGGAATACGTGCTAATTTAGCAATAATATTTTCAATATCACCCACGCCAATATTAATCTTACGTTTTGATTTAGGCTGAATCTGCTGATAAGCGCCTGCTTCGTCAATCACATCAATGGCTTTATCTGGCAAGCGACGATTATTCATATAACGATGGGACAATTCAGCGGCAGAGCTTAATGCCGCTGCTGAATATTTAACTTTATGATAATTTTGGTAATATTTTTTAAGACCTTGCAAAATTTTGACAGTATCTGCTATCGAAGGCTCATTAATATCAATTTTTTGAAAACGACGCGACAACGCATAATCTTTTTCAAACACTTTTCGATATTCTTCATAAGTGGTTGAACCCATACACCTAAGAGTGCCATCAGCCAATGTAGGTTTTAATAAATTAGAAGCATCTAATGAGCCACCAGAAACACTACCTGCACCAATTAATGTGTGAATTTCATCAATAAACAAAATAGCTTGCGGGATTTTTTCCAAATCTGTTAATACTGCTTTAAGGCGTTTCTCAAAATCACCTCGATATTTTGTACCCGCAATAAGCACGCCGATATCTAATGAATAAATACTGGCTTTCTTTAAAATCTCTGGTACTTTTCCCTCAACAATTTTCAAGGCAATGCCTTGTGCAATAGCTGTTTTACCAACACCAGCAAGGCCAACAAATAGCGGGTTATTTTTACGACGCCTAGACAGTACTTGCACTGTACGAACAACCTCTTTCTCTCTACCGAGTAAGGGGTCTATTTGCCCAGATTTTGCTTTTTCACATAGATTTATTGTATAAGCTTCCAATGAGGATTGTTTGGATTTTTTCTTGTCTAGTTCAATTTTTAATTCACTTGTAATAGATTCTGGCACTCTATTTAAAATACCTTCCATGGCATCTAGGCGTGAGATATTATTAAGTTTTAGTAAATAAACCGCATGGGACTCCTTTTCAGAAAAAATACTCACCAACACATTCATCGCATATACCGTATTTCTTTGTGCAGATTGTGCCTGATAAACACTACGCTGTAAAACACGCTGGAAGCCTACTGTTGGTACGATATCGACATTAGACTCAAGCGCAATGAGTGGTGTATGCGAATCAATATAGCCTTCTAATTCATTTTGAAATTCGTCAATATCAACCCGCTTATTTCTTAAAAAAGTGACTACTTCATCAATATTAAGTAGTGCTAAAAGCAAATGTTCAACCGTTACAAATTCCAAACGATTATTGCGCGCTTGTGTCATAACATAATTAATTTCTTGTTGTAATCCTGTTTCAATCATGGTTTTATTATATCTCCAACTCGCGCAATACGCACATTAATGGTTGTTCATTTCTACGCGCAAACTCTATTACCTGTGTTACTTTAGTTTGTGCAATGTCATGCGAAAAAATACCACAAATTCCCTCTCCCTCTATATGAATTTTAAGCATAATTTCTTGAGCCGCCTTGTCACTTTTGGAAAAAAATTGCACAAGCACATCAATCACAAATTCCATGGTTGTGTAATCATCGTTTAGCAATAATACTTGAAATTTATTTGGTTTTTTTAGCTTTGGTTTTGAAGTTTTTGTTAGTGCCTTTGTCATTCTAAGTCGCTGATTTTTTCTTTAACAATACCCATACAAAAACTAACACCACCAATGTTGGTATTGAGGCACTCAAGAAGTGATTATAGTCAAACCTAAGTGACAATACACCGCCAATACGCGAGGCTAACTCAAAAAACAAGCTCATCATCAAACCTAAGAAAATCTTCTTGCCAAGTGATGCATCACGAAGTGAGCCAAAAATAAACAGCATTGAAAATAATATCATCGCAATCAAAGTAATGGGCTTCATAAGACGTTTATATATTTCTACTTCAGAAACATCAGCGGCAAGATGGTTAATTGTTAAAAAACGTATTTGTTGATAAAGATGCCAAGTGGATAGTTCACGTGGGTCTTTTTTAAGGCTTTCTATCAATTTTTGATTAAACGACACTTGGACACTGTATTTCTCAAAATTATTTTCAGAAAATGTTGTCAACTGACTATTTTTACCTAACTGATAATGGATTGACTGACCAAGCTCTAAATTATCCCCATTAGAAATAGCACTATCAGAATGCGTTATAGAGTCTAATCTATTTGATTCTCGCAACTTAATAAGAGTGACATCTTGAAATGATTTACCATCAAAGTTCTTTTTAACATGAATAAAGAATCCACTATCTTTAAGCCAAAAACCTTGCTGATTCTTAAACGTTATGTTTTGTCCTAGCGCTCTAGCACGTGAACCTTCTGCATACTCAGTGGTTATTGGTGCAATCAATTCACCTATAAAAATAACAATCGCAATAAACGTAAGCGCAGCTCTAACAACAATATGTGAAATTTGCATAATTGAAACACCTGCGCTTCTAATAACAACTAGTTGAGATGTGGACGCTAAATGACCCAATGCCAAAAGCGAGCCTAATAAAATAATCACCGATGAGTGCGAATACATAACTGCAGGAATATCTGAGATTACATATTTTGTTGCTTCAAATACCGTGTAATCAGCTTGCCCTATAAATTTAACTTCTTCAAGAAAGTTAAAAAATGCATAAATACCTAGCCAAACTAACATAACAGCTAATGTGTAAAAGGTCATGCTTTTAACAATGTAGCGGTCTAAAATTTTCATTAAAATATGAGTCTTAAAAATAGAATTATTTAACTTTGGCGCCATGATGAAAAATATTCACCTTGATAAAATCCTTATTCTTGATTTCGGCTCTCAATATACCCAACTTATTGCTCGCCGTGTGCGTGAAATTGGTGTTTATTGTGAATTATTTCCCTATGATGTAGATAATGCTTTTATTAAAAATTTTAACCCTAAAGGCATTATCCTTTCAGGTGGACCTGACACCGTAACACTTGATAATTCTGCTAGAGCGCCAAGTATTATATTTGATCTTAATGTGCCAATACTAGGTATTTGTTATGGTATGCAAACCATGGCCATACAGCTTGGTGGCCATGCTACTTCAGCCGATAAGCATGAATATGGTTTTTCTAAAGTTCATGTTCGCAATCACTCACCACTACTTAGTAACATTAGTGACGAAATTAATCATGAAGGTCATAGTTTATTAGATGTATGGATGAGTCATGGTATTGAGGTAGAACAATTACCAGATGGATTTAAATTGATTGCCTCTACAGACAACTGTGATATAGCTGGATTTGCCAATGTAAAAAAGCATTATTACGGCTTACAATTTCATCCAGAAGTAACTCATACTAAACAGGGAAAACATATTCTAGATCATTTTATTAGTGGCATTTGTCAATGCGAAAAAAACTGGACAACGGATAATATCATCACTGAGTTAGTAGAGAATCTTAAAGGCCAAATTGGTGATAGCAATGTATTACTTGGACTTTCAGGAGGTGTTGATTCATCAGTCGTAGCTGTATTATTACACCAAGCTATCGGCAAACAACTCACCTGTGTATTTGTTGATAATGGTCTTTTACGTTTAAATGAAGGCGATGAAGTCATGCAAACCTTTGCGCAAAATATGGGTGTGACAGTTATCCGCGCTGATGCACAACAAAAATTTTATAATGCACTAGCTGATGAAAGCGACCCTGAGAAAAAACGCAAAATTATCGGTCATGCTTTCATCGAAGTATTTGAAGAAGAGGCTAAAAAACTCAACAATATTCAATTTCTAGCCCAAGGCACAATTTATCCTGATGTGATTGAATCGGCAGGCGCTAAATCAGGTAAAGCCAAAGTGATTAAATCACATCACAATGTAGGTGGATTGCCAGAAGATTTAAAGTTTAGACTGGTAGAACCCTTGAAAGAATTATTTAAAGACGAGATTCGTCAAATTGGTATAAAACTTGGTATTCCAGCACACATGTTATATCGTCACCCTTTCCCAGGTCCTGGACTGGGTGTGCGTATTTTAGGCCAAGTCAAACAAGAATATGTTGATATTCTTAGACAAGCCGATGCCATCTTTATGGATGAATTGCATAAAAACGATTTATATGACGCAGTCAACCAAGCCTTTGCTGTATTTTTACCCATTAAATCAGTCGGTGTTACAGGTGATGAGCGTCGTTATGACTACGTTATTGCACTACGTGCTGTTGAAACCATTGACTTTATGACAGCCCGCTGGGCAAGATTACCGTATGATTTTTTAGATTTGGTGTCTAATCAAATCATGAATGAAATCTCTCGTATTTCACGCGTGGTTTATGATGTTTCTGGCAAACCACCAGCAACCATTGAATGGGAGTAGACCCTTTAATTGATGAAAAGTGGATGGCACTTGCCATTGAACAAGCCAAACAAGCACAAGAGGTAGATGAAATGCCTGTTGGTGCAATTTTGGTGCAAAATAATCAACTAATTAGCAGTGCGCACAATCAACCCATCTCAAACAATGATCCAACTGCACATGCAGAAATACAGTTATTACGTGCTGCAGGTAAACAATTAAACAACTATCGACTGTCTGGCACAGTCTTATATGTCACTTTAGAGCCTTGCGCTATGTGTCTAGGCGCTATAGTTCATGCACGAATATCATGTGTAGTATTTGGTGCTTATGATCAAAAATCAGGAGTTTGTGGGTCGTGTATAGATTTACCAAACAGTCAATGTTTTAACCATTCAATTAATATTCAAGGTGGTATTCTAGCCAACAAATGCAAAGAGTTATTACAGAAATTTTTTAAAAAAAAACGGAAAAAAACGGAAAAATAACCTAAATTTTAGACTGTGTACACGCCACCATTCACATGCAATGTCTGTGCTGTGATATAGGCACCACCCTCACCTGCTAAAAATAATACTGCATTAGCAACTTCATCAACCGTGCCTAAACGACTCATTGGAATTTGCTGGGATAAGGCTATTCTTTGTTCTTCAGGTAGTGCATGAGTCATATCTGTTTCAATAAAACCAGGAGCAACTGCATTAACAGTAATACCACGAGAACCAACTTCACGTGCGAGTGACTTACTAAAACCCATAATACCCGCCTTAGCAGCAGCGTAATTAGTTTGACCTGCATTGCCCATAGCACCCACAACAGAAGCAATAGAAATAATGCGACCTGCTTTTTTCTTCATCATGCCACGCAATACGGCTTTTGACATTTTATAAACAGAAGTCAAGTTGGTATTCATAATATCATCCCATTCATCTTCTTTCATCCGAATCAACAAATTATCACGAGTAATACCTGCATTATTAACCAAGATATCAATAGTGCCATAAGTGTCAACAATAGACTTTATCACCTTAGCAATTTGATTATTATTAGTCACATTAAGTGTCATGCCTATACCTGTAACGTTATTGTCTTTGAATATAGCGCTAATTGCACTTGCGCCTTTATCACTCGTTGCTGTACCAGTAACAGTTGCACCTGCCACGCCTAAAGTCAAAGCGATTGCCTGACCAATACCACGACTTGCGCCTGTTACTAATACGATTTTTCCATCCAAATTGTTCATGATAAAATTTCCTCTAAAGTTGTTTCTATACTCGCTAAATCTAAGATGGCCTTAGCCGTTAAAGATTTTTCGATTCTTTTGGTCAAATCTGTAAGTACTTTACCTGGACCAGATTCAATTAACATTGAAGCGCCCATATTATGCATCGCTTGGACAGTGTTTGTCCATAATACTGGTTTGTGTAATTGTGCAACTAGTTTGACTTTTATATCGTTAATATCTGTTGCTTTAAGTGCATCAAAATTATGTAATACGCCAACACTACCTTGATTGAACTTAACTGTATCTACAAAAATTTTAAACTCGGCTGCTACATCATTCATTAATGAGCAATGTGATGGCACGCTCACTGGTAACACCACTGCACGCTTAGCACCTGCATCTTTCATTGCTTGACAGGTAATCTCCACAGCTTCTTTATTGCCTGCAATAACCACCTGCCCTAATGAATTAAAGTTAGCCACTTCAACAACCCCACTGCCCGTATAATTTGCACACAACTTGATGACAGTTTGATCCTCTAAACCTAGAATTGCCGCCATTACACCCACCCCTTCAGGCACTGCCGATTGCATTAATTTTGCACGCTGTTTGACCAATTTAATACCATCACTAAACCCTAAAGTGCCTGATGCTACCAATGCTGTATATTCGCCCAAACTATGGCCTGCCATACAAATAGGTGATAAATCATATTCACTAGTCAGTGCCAAATAAGTTGCATAACCTGCAGCCAACATCGCTGGCTGGGTATTTTGTGTTTGATTAAGAGCATCTTGGTCTTGCTGTATCAATACCCAAAGATCGAGCCCCAGTACATTGCTCGCCTCAGAAAATGTCTCTTTTACGATTGAAAAATGATCAGCAAGTTCTGATAACATGCCTAAAGATTGCGACCCTTGACCTGGAAATATAATAGCGTATTTCATAAAATTTTAAACAAATGGAATGGACATATTTTAATCAATAAAAAAAGCGCCTGAAAAGCGCTTTTTAAAAATAATATTGGTACGAAAAATTACGCGGTTTCAATCGAAACATATTGACGCATAAACTTGCCTTTTTTAGCAAATACAACTCTGCCATCTATTGTAGCAAATAACGTATCGTCTTTACCCTTGCGAACATTAGTGCCTGAGTGAAATTTTGTGCCTCTTTGACGCACTAAAATGTTGCCTGCCAATACAACTTGACCACCAAATCTTTTAACACCTAGGCGTTTCGATACGGAGTCCCTACCGTTATTAGTACTACCGCCTGCTTTTTTATGTGCCATAAATTATTCCTTATGCCTTAATCTTAACAATTTCAATTTCAGTAAACAATTGGCGATGACCTTGTTGTTTCATTGAATGCTTACGACGACGGAATTTAAGAATATGTACTTTTTTTCCTTTGCCTTGTGAAATAATTTTCGCCTCAACAGTTGCTTTAGGTATAGAAGGTGTGCCTACTTGAACATTGTCACCATCGGCAACCATTAATACTTCTTCAAAAGTGACTGTCTTACCTAGTTCAATTTCTAATTTTTCAATCTTTAAAGTCGTGCCTTGTTCAACTCTAAATTGTTGACCACCTGTCTTGATAACTGCGTACATAACTAATCCTAAATATGCTAGTCAAAAAAAGACGTAATTATACTTGAACGTTTAGGTTTGTGAAGTTTGTTTAATAAAATTCTAATGTATAATTACATTTTTTCTTCAAATAGATCTTAATACATGATTATTTTTGAAACCAACATGGGCAATATTCACATTCACGTTGACACTAAAAACGCATCAATCAGCGCGAAAAACTTTATTGATTACGTGAATGATGGCTTTTATGATGATACTATTTTTCATCGTGTGATTAAAAATTTTATGATTCAAGGTGGTGGTTTTACAAAAAACATGAGTGAAAAAATCACTAAAGCTAATATTGAAAATGAAGCCAAGAATGGTTTAAAAAATACCAAATATTCACTGGCCATGGCTAGAACTTCTGCACCACACTCTGCCAGCTCACAATTCTTTATCAACACATCTGATAATTCATTCTTAGATTGTCCCGGAGAAAATGGTTGGGGCTATTGCGTATTTGGTGAAGTCGTTGAAGGCTTTGAGATAGTTGACAAAATCAATCAAGTCTCTACTGGCAATAAGGGTGGACATGGTGATGTACCAAATAACCCTGTTATTATCAACAAGGCATACAGCCGATTCATAATGAGCCAAACGCTCATCGTAGCAGATTTACACCTTACTACTGATGAGACGAACAAAACCCATCTTTTTATTAAGTTTTGCCAAGAGCAGGCGGTTATGGCCGATCAGCTTTTTATTCTTGGAGATTTGTTTAATATTTGGTTAGGTGATGACTTGTCAATTGATCATTATCAGAAAGTTGTCTTAGCACTAAAAACACTAAGTCTTAAAACTAAAATTTTTATCATAGCTGGCAATCGTGATTTTTTATTAGGTGATGACTTTGCCAAACAAACTAATTGTATTTTGATTGATGCGCCTTATTTACTTGAAGTCAATAACCAACAATATGTGCTCACACATGGCGATGAGTTATGCACTAAGGACAAAGGCTACCAGCGTTTAAAGGACATACTACAATACCCAATTACAAAATTTATTTTTCTGCATTTAGGAGTAGAACTACGCTTAAGAATTAGCGCTCAATTACGCCAAAAGAGCATCAAAGCTCAACAACATAAATCATACGAGATTATGGATGTCGATATAACAACCGTCAATCAATTAATGAAAAAATACCCTGGTGCAAATCTTATTCACGGACATACACACCGATTAAACACTCATGTTAATAATGACTTTACTAGATACGTATTGGGAGACTGGTCAAATAACCAAGGCAATGCAATTGAAATTAGTCGTCAGCTAAATCGTCTTGAAATTAGCACGGCAGTCAACTAAATCAACGGTTGTTACCTTTAGCGCTATCTTTTCATCTAGCTTAGGCAAAATTTTAAACTTAATCTGCGTCATCATACCCAATTCAGGAATCATAAACAACACTTTGTCACCACGTGTATCCACCACAACACCTTCACCTTGCCATGATGGATTATCAAGCAGATAAACGCATTTATAATGGTCATTACTAAAACGCACCGTTCTACCAACACTGGACATGTTGACATTATGAATGCCGATAATATTTTTAACATCTTCCTTGTTTAGTGTATCTTCACCTTTAATAAAATGGCTGAGTTGCTGATGTGCAAGCAGATCAAGATACCTTCTAAGTGGACTGGTAATACGTAAATACGCTTTAAGTCCTAGTCCAAAATGTGGTAAATTCTTGGTGGATGTGGTTGAACGTTTAAAAAACTTTGTGGCTTTGAATGACTCAGATAAAGACAATGCATCTTTATTATCCAGTGCTCCTTGTGGAAACTTCCCTTCATCTTGAATTGCATAAGGCATAACAATGTCATTATCAACAGAAAATTGTGCAACAACACGACCCGCCATTACCATCATTTCAGCCACCAATTCACGACTTTGACTTGAGCTTTGTGGCGTAATTGACACTTGACCTTGCTTAAATCTAACATCAACATTGGGCAAATTTAAACTGATTGCACCACAATTATCTCTATATTGTTTGTGCGTCTTTGTAATGCCTTGTAATTTGGATAAATGTTCATTAGACACTAACATTCCATCTGCATCATCATAGCTGATATTAGTCACTTTGATCAAACTATGAACTACTTCAATATTATCAATCTCACCTGATTCTAAAGTAAACCCTATCGATAAAGCACTTGATGTTTCAGCCAACCCCAATGCGCACATTTTTGTTGCAGAAACAGGCAACATGTGAATAATCTGTTCAGGCAAATATAAATTAGAAACACGTTCTTGTGCGTAAGTATCCAACTCAGAGCCAGCAGTAGCAATCAAAGATACATCAGCAACATGGATCCAAATCTTATCACCATCAATACTAATTGCATCATCAGCATCGTTTGAATCAGCATTGTCTATTGCATAACTGGATAAATGCGTTAAATCAACGCGCTCAACTTGAACCATACTAACATCAATTTGCTCATCCTTAGAAATGTCATGACGCGCTGGATAGGGATTAAAGCTTGGCTTGAAATAGTCAAGTCTTAATAACAATTTATGAGCAGACTCGGGTGTATTTTCTATACCAATATTGGCCAAAATCTTAGCGTGCTTAGATTGATTTAGTGCAACTTTTTCAATCTCTTCAATATAAGACAAATCTTGCTTATCAAAGGTATTATTGGAAAGATTATCCACACAGTGTTTAAGATTTTCAGCCTCAAGAATTTGGGCGTCACGCTTAGTTTGGATGCTTTCAACTTGAGCAGTTGGACGTATAAAAACTTTGTCTTTTTGCCAAAAAAGATACAAACCATCTTCAATTAAAATACGACTACACCAAGCGTTTTTGGCACTGTATTCGTCAAACAACCATTGCGTTATTTCTTCTAATGTTAGTGTCTCTTCTTGAAAATCTTCAAGAACAGCAATATCTGCATGTGCACAAGCATCATCTACTTGAACAAATTCAGGGTGAATAAAACGGAAATCTTTTTCCCGTACCGAACGCGAAGAACCATCAGCAAACTCTAATGCAAATTTATGCATCGTTTGCTTAACAATACGCGCAGGTTTGCCTTTGTAGGCAACTAAAGCGTTAATCAATTTAAATTTTAGTCTAGTGTTTGCGCATAAGTAGCAGCATCCATTAAGTCACTAACTGAATGAGACTTAAATTTAACCAACCAGCCATCATCATAACAACTAGAATTAACCAGTTCTGGTTCGTCATCAAGCGCTTCGTTGACTTTAATAATTTGCAAATCAGCAGGAGCATAAACGCCACTAGCCGCTTTGACAGATTCAACCACACAAAATTCATCCTCGATAGAGACTTCATCATCAACGTTGGATAATTCTACAAATACCGCATCACCTAATAATGCTTGTGCATAATCAGTAATACCCATGGTATAAGTACCGTCGCCATGATCTAAAATCCACTCGTGGGTTTGTGTGTATTGTCTATCCTCTCTTATTTCGCTCATGTTCTTCTCCTGAATTTCTCAAGCAGGACTTTGCCCTACTTATTTAAACCAATACTTTACCATTACGCACGAATGGTGGTTTGACTATTTTAGCGCAAACTTTCTTTTTTCGTATCTCAATTTCACACTTGCCAGTACTACCCTTAGGTACACTTGCCAGTGCAATTGCCTTGCCCATAGTGGGTGAAAATGTGCCTGAAGTAACTTCACCTTCACTCAGGCTGGTGATTACTTTTTGATGATCTCGAATTACACCTTTGCCTTCTAAAACTAATCCAACAATAGTCCTTTCAACGCCTTTTTCTTTTAATGCTTCTAATGCATCACGACCTATAAATGCACGATTTTCATTGACCAGATCAACCGTCCAAGTGAGTGCCGCTTCAAGTGGTGAAACCTCATCACTCATCTCTGAACCATATAAACTCATACCTGCTTCTAGGCGCAAAGTGTCACGCGCGCCTAAACCACAAGGCTTAACGCCAGCCTCAAATAACATTTGCCAAGTAAATTTGGCCGAACTTGAAGGCAGCATAATCTCAAACCCATCTTCACCTGTATAGCCTGTACGTGCAATGAATAACCCGCCTAAACTAGCCGCATTAAATGGCTTTAACTCACCACAAACCTCTTCAAGGCCTGGCATGGCTGTAAATACTTTTGCCCTTGCATTTGGACCTTGTACAGCAATCATTGCTAAATCAGACATCCGCTCAACCGATACATCAAAATCATTTACTTGGACCTTAATCCAGAGCATATCCTTTTCAGCAGTACCCGCATTAATTACCATGCGATAATATTCGTCATTTTGGTAATAAACAATCAAATCATCCACCACTCCACCTGATTTATTTAGCATGCAACTATATAACGCCTTGCCTTGTGTTTTCAGCTTATCAACATCATTAGCAATCAAAACTTGCAAAAATGCTTTTGCTTCAGCACCTTTAAAATCAACCACACTCATGTGCGAAACATCAAACATACCTGCATCACGGCGCACTTGATGATGCTCCTCAATTTGAGAGCCATAATTAAGCGGCATTTCCCAACCTCCAAAATCAACCATCTTCCCTTGCGACTCTATGTGTGTTTGATACAAAGGCGTTTGTTTCATTATTTTTTATCCTTTTTTAATGTATTTATTGATAAAAATTATCGTGATAACAATCAATATAAATGTTAGCCCTATGGTGCCAAATAGCTTGAAATTAACCCAAGATTCCTCAGTCTGCTGGGCAATAATACAAAGTTGCTCCATTGTTGTATTTGCACAATCTAGCTCTGTCAATTCAATTTTAGAATCAAGTTCAGTAGCGGTAAATAACTTCTCTCTAGCACCCAAAGCAAGATTAACATAATAAGCATTAACAATAGAAATGCCTGTAAAACCAAGCCCCCACAACCAACTAAGTTGATGCCACACATTTTCTGACAATTCTAATTCTTTACCCAACATCCTTTGCAATAAAGTTTTCTTGCCAATCCACATACTCAACACTAGCGCAAAAGCAAACACCACATACAACACACTAACTTTCCACATTAAAAATGCAGGATTTCTAAGGGCAAGTGTTGCACCACCTAAAATCACCAATAAACCAAATGTTATTAAATGGATGTTTTCAAACTTGTCCGTTCGGTAACGTGCAATCATCATCTGCAAAAAAGTTGCACCAATCATGGCATAAATTGCCATGTATAAACCCATCGTCTTATAAATAACAAAAAATAGGACAATAGGAAAAAAATCAAGTAAAAATTTCATCACTTATTCCAAATGCTCTTTTGAGCAATACACCTTATTATTTTGAATGATTGCCTCATTTTCAGGAACATGAACCTTGCAAACACTACAAGCGAGCATTTTATTAACCGATGATTCTTGGTCAAGATGATTAGCTGGTTTTTTAATTTTTTTTAAAAGCCAAAAGCCTGTCCACACAAGTAAAACAATAATAATTAACTTAACAATCCCCATACAATTCAATCCTGACAATAAAGTGAAATTTTACCAATGCTTAGTATATAATTGCCTATTTTTATGTGTCGATAAATTCACAAACTGCCCGGGTGGTGAAATTGGTAGACACACAGGACTTAAAATCCTGCGGCTTCACGGCTGTGCCGGTTCGATTCCGGCCCCGGGCACCACTCTTAAATTCGCCTCTTATTGCAATTTAAAATAATTACACAACTGCCTTTCAATATCTTCTTTCAATATCTTACTGATTAGATTGATCATATAAATTAGAATCTCATAAACCTCGGTATTTATCAAAAAAGTCCGCCTTAATCCATCAAAGATTTCGTATAATTAATATATTTTCTAACTTAGGCACTTTAATCATGCAAAAACATATTATTTCAACTAGTAAAGCCCCTAAAGCAATTGGCACTTACTCTCAAGCAGTGTGCATTACTGGTGGCTCTAGCGTTTATTTATCCGGCCAAATCCCCCTAATACCAGAAACAATGGAAATAATCAGTGGCGGTATTAACGAACAAATTAATCAAGTTTTTAAAAATCTAATGGCTGTTTGTCAAAAATCTAATGGCAACTTAAAAGATATTGTTAAGCTTAATATCTATCTCACTGACCTTAACAATTTCCCAAAAGTTAATGAAGTTATGTCCACCTATTTTGATGAGTCCTATCCTGCACGTGCAGTAGTTGGTGTTAGTGAACTGCCCAAAGGCTCAATGGTGGAAATGGATGGAATTATGATAATAGAACCCTGCGATTATACCTACTAAATGTTGCATAAAATACAATCTCTTCAAATAACTTAATGCAATCTTAATGGTTTGTTTAGATAAAACTTCTCCCATCTATGTATCAATTATCTGACCCAATCATTGCATTAAATGGCCTAGGTCCAAAAACACAACAAAAACTAAATGCCATTGGTGTTTTTAATTTGGAACATTTACTGTTTCACCTGCCAATACGTTATCAAGATAAGACCAAACTAATTAAACTAAATCAAGCTCGAGTGGGCGATGAAGTGTTAGTTCAACTGAATATCGAGCGTATCGAAGAAACATCAACCCGTCAACGACAATTATTATGCTACTTGTCTGATTCTAATCATCAAAATTTATTGCTTAGATTTTTTCATTTTAATCAATACCAAAAACAAAACTTTATTCGTGGCGATATTGTTCAATGTTTTGGTGAGGTAAAGATTAGCAGAAATGGTTTAGAAATGCACCATCCTGAATATCGATTAATTTCCAAAGGTCAGGATAATTTACTAGAAAAAACACTCAGCCCCATCTATCCATTAACTGCCAATATTCACCAAGCACAAATGAAAAGATGGATTGATATTGCATTAAAAACTTTGCAACAATCAGACTTGTCTGATAATTTTAAAAACCTAGCAAACAATTCTATACCCACCCTTAAGCAGGCTTTGAATACGCTACATCACCCTAAAGTTGATGATAATATTGAACAAATCTCTAATTTTAAACACCCTTCACAGCAGCGTCTGATTATTGAAGAATTATGTGCACAACGACTTAGTTTGCTCCAACTCAAAGATAAGCGTAAATCCAAAAAATCCAATACATTTAAAATTAAAAGCACTTTAACCAAAAAAGTATTAAACGTCTTAGGATTTCAACTAACAAAGGTACAACAGCGTAGCATTGATGACATTAATTCAGACCTTGCATCGAATCATCCAATGCTTAGACTATTGCAAGGCGACGTAGGCTCAGGAAAGACCATTGTGGCTGTATTTGCTTGTTTGCAGGCAATCGAAAATGGCTTCCAAGCAACCATTATGGCGCCCACTGAAATACTCGCTGCACAGCATTTACAAGAATTCTTAAATTATCTAACCCCTTTAGGTGTTGACATTGCGTTTTTAACTGGCTCACAGAGCGCAACACAAAAAACCAAACAACTTGAAAAAATCAACTCAGGCAAAGCACAAATTATTATTGGCACTCATGCACTATTTCAAACCCAAGTTGTTTTTAATAAATTGGGTTTGGTGATTATTGACGAACAGCACAAATTCGGCGTACATCAGCGTTTATCTCTTGTGCAAAAAGCACATAGCATCCCCCATCAACTGGTCATGACTGCCACCCCTATTCCAAGATCATTAACCATGAGTGCCTACGCAGATTTAGATTGTTCAGTGATTGATGAATTACCCCCTGATAGAAAACCTACTAAAACTATTGCACTTGGCAATGATAAAAAAGACAAAGTGATTAAAAAAATCAAACAAGTTTGTAGTACTGGTAATCAAGTGTATTGGGTATGTACACTGATTGAAGAATCTGAAGCACTCCGTGCTGAATCTGTCACCAATACCTGCCATTATCTACAGGAAAATTTAGAAGAATTAACCGTGGTATTGATTCATGGAAAGATACACAAAGATGAGAAATCTGCCATTATGGCACAATTTTTCAAAGGTGAGATTGATGTTTTAGTTACCACCACAGTCATTGAAGTGGGTGTTAATGTCACCAATGCATCACTCATGGTCATTGAAAATTCTGAAAGGCTAGGACTTGCACAATTACACCAATTACGTGGCCGTGTAGGGCGAGGTATTGATGCTAGTATATGTATTTTAATGTATCAGGCACCACTCAGTCACAGTGCATTTGCACGACTTGATATCTTAAGGCAAACAAATGACGGCTTTAAAATTGCACAAAAAGACTTAGAACTTCGTGGCCCTGGCGAGATTTTAGGCACGCAGCAAACAGGCATCGCCAATATGAAAATTGCCAATATTGTGCGTGATAAGTATTTACTCAAACAAGTACATTTTTACTCAGAGCAATTCTTAAAATTAGGCAAAGACAAGCAACAAGCACTTATTACTCGTTGGACTACTGATGATAAAAACCAATATGGCAATACTTAAAAGCATTTGATTGACGTAAAATGACCCGACTATATGATTAACACAAAAAACTTGATATGGACAAACTTAAATCAAGTGAACAATATACCTGATCAAGTTCTTACTTGGCTTGATGACCATCAATCCTTAACCGTTAAATTAAAGCAAAAATTTAATCGTTTTTCAATCAATGTTCTATCACAAGCAGAATCTCTTATACATGCTGATGAAACAGGTTTGCTTGATTGGCAAGGTCAATCTATTGTGCGTGAAGTAGAACTTTTAGGAAATGGCCAAGTTGTTGTATTTGCCAGATCAATCATTCCCATCACTAACGACACACAAAACTTATTAAAAATTGGCAGTAGGCCTCTAGGTGAGGTGTTGTTTAATGATAAAAATATTAAACGTAGTCAACTACAAATCACCCACACACATGACGCTTGGGGTAGGCGGTCTATTTTTACCATTGGCTCAACTCAAGTACTGGTAAGTGAATTTTTTATAAAAAATTTATATGCCTTATAAATCTTATAAAAATAAGCAAATTAGTCAGCCTAACTAATGCACGATACTATCTTCACTAAAGAAAATAACTTAGTTGATTTCACTTTTGATGCACAAGTGGCCGATGTATTTGATGACATGGTTAAACGCTCAGTACCAGGTTATCAATCCATGATTGAGATGATTAGTTTAAGTATTAAAACTTATGGTCAGGACAATACTAATTATTATGACCTTGGTGCTTCAACAGGTACCACTTCCATTGCGTTAGGCATCAATAACCCACACTCAAATAATCAAATTATTGCCCTTGATAATTCACCAGACATGGTTAAAAAATGTCAGCAAAATTTAACAGGTAAAATTGATAATATTGACGTGGTTTGTGGCGATATCCTTGATATAAAATTTGAGAATGCATCTATTATTGTGCTTAATCTCACCTTGCAGTTTATTACACCAAGCAATAGACAGACTTTAATTAACAAGATTTACAAGGGTCTAAATACGAATGGCGCGCTTATTGTCTCTGAAAAAATTCATTTTGATAATAAGAAAAAACAAAAACAGATAACTAAGTTACACTTAGATTTTAAACGCGCCAATGGTTATAGCGAACTTGAGATTGCAAATAAACGTCAATCGATTGAAAATGTGCTAATAACGGACAGCAAACAAACCCACTTTAAGCGATTTAACACAGCAGGCTTTAAGAACAGTATTTGTCATTTTCAGTGTCTTAACTTTGCCTCCTTTTTAGCGGTAAAATAACGCACAGTATGTTACTGATGATTGACAATTACGACTCATTTACCTATAACTTGGTGCAATATTTTGGCAAGTTGGGGCAAACCGTTGAAGTATATCGTAACGATGAAATTACAATAGAAGGCATTGGAAAACTTGCACCTGAATTTTTAGTCATTTCACCAGGTCCTTGTACACCAAACGAGGCAGGAATTTCAATTGAGGCTATTAAGCATTTTTCTAAGAAAATGCCAATTTTAGGAATTTGCTTAGGGTTTCAGGTTATGGTTCAGGCTTTTGGTGGGTATATTATTGGTGCAAAAAAAATTATGCACGGCAAAGTGTCCAGCATTCATCACACCAAGAAAGGTATATTTACAAACCTTAAAAATCCACTCAATGCAACACGCTATCACTCGTTGGTAGCACAGCAATCAACCCTACCAAACTGCTTTGAGATTACCTCATGGACTCAGAACAGTAAAGGGGAGATAGACGAAATCATGGGCATTAGACACAAAGAACTTGCCATTGAAGGCGTGCAATTTCACCCAGAATCAATTTTGACTGAACAAGGTCATGAAATGTTGGACAATTTTTTAACAGGGAAAACTTTATAGATCATGGAAATACTTGGATTTTTATTTGCTGATGAACAAATGTTTACAACCATTACACTCATATTATTAATTGCTTTGCTTGTTGGTAATATTGTTTTTGATAAATTAAAAAAATATGAAGATATTGATACCAATGGAGCAGTCACACTCATGGATAGTAGCGACCTTATCCTGTTAGATGTTAGGGAAGAGAAGGAGAGAAAGACGGGGTATATTGATGATGATATTCATATTCCACTTGCTAGTGTAAAGGGTAAATTGTCTTCATTGGATAAACGTAAAAAAATACTAGTATATTGTCGTAATGGCTCTCGTTCAGCACATATTGCTGGATTATTAACACGCAATGAGTTTGAAAATGTATATAGTTTAAAAGGTGGTTTTCAGGCATGGAAAAAAGCTAAACTACCCATTAAAACTTAATTAGTTATGAAAAAAAAAATTATTTATTGCTCAGATTCTTGTCCTTTTTGCCAAAGAGCTTATCAATTGTTTGAAAAAAGAGGCATTCCTTTCAAAAAATACCACGTTAAAAGCCAAAATGATTGGAATAAAGTCAAGGAAAAGATAGGTAGAGAAACCGTACCACAAGTATTTATTAACGGCTTTTATATAGGTGGATTTAATGGTTTATCAGCTGCGGATCAATCTGAGAAGTTAGATGAAATTCTAAATCAGCCATGAGCAAAAGCCTCAGCATTATTGGTGCTGGCGCTTGGGGAAGTGCTTTAGCCATTGCCCTTTATGATAATTTTGACACAATTTATCTACATGCCCACACTCAAGACGAAGTCAAAACACTAAAGCCAAAACATCCAGTATTGTCTACGTGCTATCCTCACAATATAAAAATTACTTGTGATTTTTCTAAATTACAAGACTCTAAAAACATATTGATTGTTACACCTAGTTATGCGTTTTCTGAAGTATTAGAAAAAATCAAACCACTCATTAACGATACCCATCAGATTGCTTGGGGCACTAAAGGTTTTGACACCACCAAAAAATGTTTTTTATATGAAAGTTTTGAGCATATATTCCCCAATCGCAATGGTTGTGTTATCTCTGGACCAAGTTTTGCTTTTGAAGTAGCAACGAATAAGCCTACTGCATTAGTCGTGGCATCTGTTGATAAAAATACCAGAAACCACTTTGCAAAATTAATACAAACAAGTACCCTGCGTGCTTATACCAATGCTGACATTGTTGGTGTAGAGATTGGCGGGTCAGTTAAAAATATCTTAGCCATCGCTGCGGGTATCGCTGCGGGATTAGGTTATGGTATTAACACCCAAGCAGCATTGATTACTAGAGGCTTAACAGAAATGTCACGCCTAGGAATAAGCCTTGGTGCAAAAAATTCTACCTTTGTTGGTTTGTCTGGTTTGGGAGATTTAGTACTTACTTGTTCAGATGATTTATCTAGAAATAGGAGGTTCGGCAAAGAATTGGCCTTTAATCATAGTATTAAAGATGCGTTGGCTAATGTAGGAAGCACTGTTGAAGGTCTTAATACACTTGAGCTTATTTTATCTATTGCCAATAAAGAGCAAGTGGAAATGCCAATTTGTGAACAAGTTTATCAGGTTACTCAAGGAAAGCTAACACCTACTGAAGCGGTTAACTATCTAATGTCTAGAGAACAAACTAACGAATGAAACTAGACTTGCTTAGGCATGGAGTGCCTATTGGTGGTCGTATTTATCGTGGTAATCGAGATGACCCCCTTAGCAAAAAGGGCTGGCAGCAAATGCTTGACTCTATCCAAGGAAAATCATGGGATTATATTGCCAGTTCACCCTTGATACGTTGTGCTAAGTTTGCTAAGTATTTGTCTAAAAATCAAACTACGCGTTGTGAAATCTTTAATAACTTTAAAGAGCTAGATTTTGGAGATTGGCAGGGAAAAAGTGTTGATTCTATTGGTCAGACATTGATTGATAATTTTAAACTAGACCCTGTTAATCATCGACCACTTAATGCAGAAAACCTTTATGCTTTTCAAGCGCGAGTTTTATCCTCTTTTAAAGAGATTGAGCTTCATCATACTAATGAATTGGTCTTAATTGTAGCGCACGCTGGCGTTATTCGGGTAATTAAATCCTATTTATTAAATCTACCCATTGAAAAAATGTTTACGATAGAAGTCATTTGTGCATCCAGTGAGCACTTTGACTTTTAAGGATTTTAATCCTTAGCATAACATTTTTAATCGTCCCAATTCAAGCAAATGAATTTCGGGGTTTAAAATCATGGATAAATTCTTTTAAAACACCAGACTTTGATCAAATCAAAGATACTAATCAAAGAAAAATTGCATTTTTAAATTATCCACTGCTTATTATCGAAAAAGAAAATAAAAAAATCAGACTACTAAGAGTGTTGATTAAGAACAATAAACTCAATAAAATACAAATTAATAAAGAAATATCGACTGAAAGAAAGCACTGTTGAACGTTATTGATATTATCCCAAGCTCCATGATATTGGCACAAACAGCGATAGAATCAAACTGGGGACGTTCACGATTTTCTAAACACTGGCATAATTATTTTGGCATTTAGTGTTTCAAGCCTGGTTGTGGTGTTGTACCTAAACAACGCCCTAAGAGTGCTGCGCATGAAATTTCAATATTTTCTTCAGCATCCAAATCTGTAGAATATTATATACTTAATATTAATCGACACTTTGCCTACACGCTACTTAGAAAAATTAGGAAATATAAACGTAATAACCACCTACTGCTTATTACCGGCATTGCTTTATCAGAAGGGCTGAGGCTGGGGTACTCTGAAATTGGCTTTGATTATGTTGAACAAGTGCAAAGCATTATTAGATACAATGAACTTGAATAGTACGATTTTCTAATTTAAAAAATCGTACTATTAATGAAGCAATAAAAAGCTCACATCTATTCAAAATAAATACGGGCTTTTATGAGCGTTTGAAAGTGATTTAACGCTTGGAGAACTGCTCGCTCTTACGTGCTTTCTTGCGACCGACTTTTTTACGCTCTACAATTCTAGCATCACGTGTCACAAAGCCTGCTTTACGTAACTCGCTTCGTAGATCGTTGTTATATGCCATTAATGCACGAGTCACACCCAGTCTAATTGCACCGGCTTGGCCAGTGTCACCGCCACCTTTGACCATGATATTAAAATCAAACTTATCTCTCATTTCAACTGTATCTAATGGTTGATTGATGATCATTGAAGAGGTTTCACGTCCGAAGTATTCATTCATTGGGCGCCTGTTAACTGTGAAAACACCTTTGCCTTTAGTCATATAAACACGGGCTACTGATGTCTTTCTTCTGCCTGTTGCGTAATAAGTTTCTGTCTTTGCCATAATATTTTTTACCTTAAATATCTAAAATTTGAGGTTGTTGCGCACCATGTGTGTGCTCGCTACCTGCAAATACTTTCATTTTTCTAAACATGTCTCTACCTAGAGGGCCTTTTGGCAACATGCCTTTTACCGCTTTATTGATAATTTCCTCTGGCTTTTTGGCTTGTAAGTCTTTAAATGCAATTGATTCTAAGCTACCAACATAACCTGTGTGATGATGATACATTTTGTCTTCAAATTTATTGCCCGTTACTTTAACCTTTGAAGCGTTAATAACAACAATATAATCGCCCGTATCCGTGTGTGGTGTATATTCAGGTTTGTGCTTACCACGAAGACGGGAGGCAATTTGCGTTGCTAAACGACCTAAGGTTTTACCGTCAGCGTCAACGAGTAACCAGTCTCTTTTGACTTCATGTGTTTTAGCGCTAAATGTTTTCATAATCCAATCTATCTTTATGCAGAATAATCGGACCATTATAATCACTTTTAACTTTGAATATTAAATTATATTCCAATATCAGCATCGCCAATACACTTTGAAAAATAGCCAATACCATTAATTTATTTGATATAACGAATGTAATCCAACTCTTTTTTGTAAAGAAGGGTATCTACATTCACCAGTCCTAACAATGTGTGAAACATGCCATCATGAGAAAGTTTAGTATTTGCTTTTTTATTTAACAATTCTGTATCAACATCCTTAGAAAATTCATCACCAAACCACAAAATTGAGCCAACATGAGTTTGCTCTTTAGGAGCAATAAAATAAGGCATTCCATGCAGATATAATCCATTCTCACCCAGAGATTCCCCATGATCACTCATATAAAACATAGCGGTTTTAAATTGATTTTGGTTACTTTTTAAAAAATTGATTGTTTTGGATAAAAAATAATCTGTGTAAACAATGGTATTATCATATGCATTGTTAATCTGATTATTGGTGCATTTATTAAGTTGATTGGTTTCACATATGGGGGTAAATATTTTAAACTTTCCAGGATAGCGCTTGTAATATGCCGGGCCATGGCTGCCCATCATATGTAAAACAATAAGCATGTCTTTGTCATAATGAGCGTTAACATATTGTTGTAAATCAACCAGCATGCCTTCATCTCTGCATTCAATATTACAAATCGTATTCAAACGCTTTGATTTAAAATCTTGATAAGTGAGACGATCTGCCACACCCTTTGAGCTAGAATTGTTATCCCTCCACAAGATCTCCACACCCGCATGGCTTAAAATATCAAGTACATTACTCATGTTCTTACCTTGAACATGCGTATAGTCACTTCGACCTAAGTTTGAAAACATACATGGCAATGAATAGGCAGTATCCGTACCGCAAGAATACACCTGGCTTAAACTAATCACATTTTCATTTGTAAGCAAAGGATTGGTCATTCTTTGATATCCATTCAAAGAAAAACGATCTGCTCTAGCTGTTTCACCAACAACCATAATAATTAATTTTTTTTTATTATCAGCTCGATTGATTAATGCATCTTGGGCAATTATCTTAAAAGAAATGGTAGTAGTTTCAAATTTTGAATTAATATGTTTACCAATGGCATATAAATAATAAGTTGGATTAATATATAGGCGAAGTTGCTTGTTTTCTCGAAAAAGAAAAGTGTACGATTTAGAAAACATCAAAGTTATTAGAACAAACATAACCAACAAAATAACAATCACTTTTAATTTAGACCACAATTGTTGTAGAAAATTTTCTTTAACAATTTGAACTTTATAAACCCAATAACTAGGCATTAGTCCTAACAAAATGACATATACAATTAATTCAAAACTAAACAAGTCCACTGACTCTGCTACATTGGTTTCTAGGCTATTAGCAATCATATTGTCGTCAAAGACAATACTATAATTATTAGTAAAATAATCGACAATAGCCGACACAATAAGTAACAGAATTAATATAGGCCTAGCACTATATCGATAACAAACCAAAAGTAATCCTATCACTAAAAATACAAGTAACCAGACTAGTAAGGAAGCTAAAAACGCAACATTATCAACCAAAGGATAAATCTCAATCACCTTTGAGAAAAATTTAAGATTGCCTGTCGTGGTCAAAAATATCGCAACAATAAACACCAAACTGGTTGTCGTTACTCTTTGGAAAAACTTCATTAATAAATAAGTTACATGTAAATAATGGTTATTATATTGTCTAAACCATAACGACACAAAGCAATGATTAACTCACATGCCCATTTGGATTTTGACCATATTCACACAATCGCTGAAAATACAGTGGCAATTGTGCCTAGTATAGGCAAGCAAAACTGGCAACAGGTGCAAATGTATCCATATTTTGCGCTGGGCATTCACCCTTGGTCGGTTGAATCACACGCTCAACAAGATTTAGGTACTTTGGAATATTTGATTAAATGTAACAATCCTATTGCCATCGGTGAGTGCGGGTTAGATTTTTCTAAAAACATTGATAAGTATAAGCAGTTTTATATCTTTGAATGTCAATTACAATTGGCCGAAACTTACAAATTACCAGTGATTATTCACGCAGTAAAGGCAACTGAAGAGGTTATATTGTTGTTAAAAAAATACCCAAAAGTCACTGGGGAAGTTCACAGCTTTTCAGGTAGTGAAGCACAGGCTAATACTTTGGTAAATATGGGGTTTTGTTTAGGATTTGGACTGCGAATCTTAAATGATAAACCTTTAAGATTAAGAAAGACCGTGCAAAACTTACCACTTGAATCACTACTAATTGAAACAGATGACCATGTTAATCCGAATGACTTAATACTGGTTGCTGAAAATATCGCTCAACTAAAACAAATATCAGTAGGAGACTTGAGTAGGCAATGTGATAATAATGCTATTTTACTATTTGGATTGCAATAATGAGTAGCAGCTGCGCACGAACTGAAATATTATTAGGTCAACAAGGATTAGCACGATTAGCAGAATCTCATGTGTTAGTTGGTGGTGTTGGTGGTGTTGGTGGCGCTTGTGCAGAAGCGCTTTGCAGAGCTGGCATTGGCACATTAACCTTGGTTGATTTTGACATTGTAGAAAAAACGGATCTTAATCGTCAAATTATTGCACTTAATTCAACACTTGGACTACCCAAAGTAGGTGTGTTAGCCGATAGATTGTGTGATATCAACCCTGACACTATGATCATTAAACGTCATGAATTTATAGACCGAGACAAAGCCCAAGCCATTGCGCTTGATGCTAGTCTAGACTTTATTGCAGATTGTATTGATGCTATTGCTTATAAAACTATACTCATTGACAGTTGTAATCAATCTAAAAAACCCATCATTTCAAGTATGGGTGTAGGTGGAAGGCTTGACCCTACTCAAGTTAAAATTTCACGCATGGATAAAACACAAAATTGTGCCTTAGCACGTGAAATGCGCAAGCAACTTAGGCGCATTCACGCCTCGCTTAAATTCCCTGTAGTGTATTCAACTGAAATACCAATCAAAGCACTGCCACATCAAGCAGTACGTGCAACTGATGTTGCACCTGCAGGTAGACCTAGAGCAGTGAATGGTGCAATCTCGTACATGCCTAATATTTTTGGGTTAATGATGGCAGGACACATCATCCAAACTCTATTAAAATTGTGATTTCCAAACAAGCTTTCGCCCGTTTATATCAAGAATGAATCGTATTTTAACTGATAAATATAATATAGTTCGCTAAGGAATTATCTAAATAGGTATAATTTTGGTCTTCATTTATCCCAAAAATCACATGTCTGAAAATAAATCTGACCAAAAGCCATTATCCAAATTTGAATGTTTAGGACTGTCTAATACCATCTTGAAAATATTGGATGTCATTGGCTATGAAACCCCTTCTCCCATTCAAGAGCAATGCATCACTCATTTATTAAATGGCGAAGATATTATCGGTCAAGCCCAAACAGGCACAGGAAAAACAGCAGCATTCGCCCTGCCACTGCTTGACAAAATTGACTTAAACATTAACGCACCACAATTACTAATCTTAACACCCACCCGTGAACTTGCTATTCAGGTATCAGAAGCAGTACAAACCTATGCACGAGGCATGAAGGGCTTTCACGTGCTACCCATTTATGGTGGGCAATCTTATGATATTCAACTACGCCCTCTAAAGCGTGGTGTACACGCTATTGTTGGTACGCCTGGTCGAGTGATGGATCACATTAAAAAAGGCACCTTAAAACTAGACAAACTTAAGTCATTCGTTTTAGATGAAGCCGATGAGATGCTTAAAATGGGTTTTATTAATGATATTAAATGGGTAATGGAGCGCATTCCAGAACAACGTCAAATTGCTTTATTTTCTGCCACCATGCCAAATGTTATCAAAAAAGTGGCTGAGCAATTTTTAAATCAACCAAAAATTGTTAAAATAAAAACCAAGACAGAAACAGCAACCAGCATTACCCAAAAATACTGCATGGTTGGTGGCTTATCACAAAAATTAGAAGCCTTAACTCGCATTCTTGAAGTGACTACCTTTGATGCAATGATTATCTTCGTTAGAACCAAAACACTCACAACAGAATTAGCAGAAAAATTATCCGCCCGTGGCTTTTCAGCAGAATCTATCAACGGCGATATTCAACAAAACCAACGAGAACGCATTATCACTAACTACAAGAAAGGTAAAATTGACATCCTTATTGCTACCGATGTTGCCGCACGTGGTTTAGATGTAGAACGTATCTCGCACGTAGTCAATTATGACATTCCTCAAGACGCCGAATCTTACGTACACCGTATTGGTAGAACAGGACGTGCAGGTCGAAAAGGTGATGCAATTTTATTCGTATCAAACCGTGAAAGACGTATGCTCAATACCATTGAGCGCGCTACTCGCCAAAAAATCACCCCCATTGAACTACCCAGTGCAAAGATTATTAATGCCAAACGCATCGAAACATTCAAACAAAATATAGCACAAACCATCAACAATCAAAACTTAGACACATTTGAAAAATTAGTTAGCGAATTTCAACAAGAAAATCCAGAAATTGAAGTCTCAAAAATCTCTGCCGCCTTAGCATTCATTGCACAAGGTAATGAACCATTGCTATTATCAGAAAAAGAGCCAAATTTTAGCGGCAATCGAACACCAAAAGAAGAAGAAATTCCCACCAAGGCCGACCCACTAAAAGACTTTCCTAAAATTCCAATGTGTCGCTATAAGATTGAAGTGGGCAATAATAATAATGTCAAGCCAGGTAATATTTTAGGTGCTATTGCCAATGAGGCTGACATGAACAGTGAATATATTGGCTCAATTCAAATTTTTGATCATTTCTCAACCATTGACTTGCCAGATGAGATGCCAAACGAGGTATTTGAGGTTTTAAAAAAGACCGTGGTTTGTGGAAAGCGCTTAAACATTGTCGAACTCACTGAGAAAAACAACAAGGCCACTATTGGAGTACGAACGGGAAAACGTAATTTTGGTCGTGGAAAATTCTCCAAGGAGAAAAGCAACAATCGACGTAACAATAAAGACTATCACGGCAAAAGTAAAAGAGACGACAAACACGGCAGAAAACCAAAATTTTCACGCTAAGATTTAAAACACAATGAAGTTCTCACGTTTTTTCCTTTTCTAATCTGATTTAAGCTTGTCAACAAAGCCTCTCTTAAAAACAGATCTAATCGCAGAATTAACTAGCTCTGTTATTGTCCTACCCCAAGGTGTCGCACATTTGCCACTATCGCTGGATTACCCCCTAAATATGGGCTATATACTGCGATGGTTACCCAATTGTTGCTCTGCGCTATTCGGCTTCATCATTGCATCTGGCTTCAGGGCCAACTACAGCCATTTCTATCATGATTTTTTTCCACCATTAGTCATCACGTCGAGCTAGACAGTGCTGAATTTTTATCCTTAGTATTCACACTTACTTTTCTTACTGGCATTTGGCTTAGCACGTTTAGATGTAATGGTTAATTTTGTTTCGCACACGGTCATTATTGGCTTTACGATAGGTGCAACTATTTTAATTGCCAGTAGCCAATTAAAGCACATTACAGGTATCTTTGTACCCAAAAGTAAGTCTTTTATTCATACTTTGATAGACCTATATCAAGGTGCTGGAGATGCTAATATGTATTTGATTATTATTGCCTTAGTAACTTTTAATTACAACTATTTTGACCAAAAAAATCTTTTCAAAATTGTCTAATTTATTATTAAGGCATGGTTATTGGGAGTCTGCTTGCCCTATATTTCAAAGACTTCATCACACAAATTAAGTTAGTGGATGAAATCCCTGCACACTTGCCACCTTTCTAGCAACCCTCTTTCTTGAGCTAGAATTTGCTATTTACTTAGGTGTTTTACTTTCATTAGTTTTATTCCTTAACAAAGCCTCCACATTTACCATTCCTACCCTGTCCCTAGACAATGCCCAAGTCAATGGTAAAAAGAAATTCATTGATATTAACAAAAAACCCATCAAACAATGCCCCTCAACTCAAAATTATTCGCATTGACATGTCCATTTATTTTGGCTCAGTTAATCACATTCAAAAACGCATTAATCATATTTTAATTGCTGCTAGTGGTATTAATTTTATTGACTTGGCAGGCACAGAAGCACTCATTTCAGAGAACAATCGCCTAGTAGAAACAATGGTGGCTTATATTTTGTTGGGCTTAAAGCCCTCGTTTATGAGTTTACCGCAAAACTAGAACAAAAAAAGATGTGTAATCTGCCAAGCACTTATTTTTAACGAATGTCAACCTTAATGACAAAAAGGTGTGCTAAAATTAAAACCGCTGGTAAAGAATACAGCTGCTATTTATATCTATGTTGTTGATTGATTTATTGTCGGTTTTCGTACTCTATAAAGGTGGTCTATTTTTTCGGTAATTTTTAACTTATAGGAGACACAATGTCTACAACAGGAAAAGTCAAATGGTTTGACGCAAAAAAAGGATTTGGTTTTATTGAGCAAGAAAGTGGTGATGATGTATTTGTTCACTTCCGTGCTATTCAAGGCGATGGTTACAAATCATTAGAAGAGGGTCAAGAAGTGGAGTTTGACCTAGAAGATGGTGAAAAAGGTCCGCAAGCCGCGAACGTTTACCCAAAATAATTTTCTAATTATTTAAATAAATAAACCCAGTTTAATCGCTGGGTTTTTTATTGTCTACAATAATATACCTTGTTCTAAGAGTTTCTTATACCATAACCTGCTTGGTGTAGTTATTGCATTTTTTGTATTGCCATTTATATTCTATAGCAAATAGGCTATTATCTAAATTTAACTCTATTTTTATTATTTGTTGTTATAGAATGTGGGCTAAACTGTATTAGCTGGACGAAAACACCCCCCTACAGTTTCAAGATATTGATTGATAGCAATAGTTTTTTCTTGGTCTGAGCACATAACAATAAGTCAAGAAATAACACAACTCTTACCAGTCATTAATAATCTGTTTTAAATAAAATCAAATTTATACTACTTGTACATTCTGATTGGTCAAAATCAGCCAAAAGATGTAGCTAAAATTAATCACAAGCTGCAAAATAATCCGAAAAATCGAAAGACGGAGAGTTTGTTGTAAATCTAACATATTTAATATTATTATTCTCATTGATCTCGCTAAATTTATTATCATAATCTGCTATAAATAATAGATACTGGGTATCTTAAGATGATAAGTTACTTGGCATATTTAATGTTTGATATTCTCTATTTGATGTATCATCAGAGGCTATAACTGGAGTCGTCAGTATCTAGGAGCTCGTCTGAGCTATCAAGGCGTGTATTCTCCGATAAATAATACCCAGTTTTAACACTGTTCATATCACTATTTAAAACATTGCCTGAATAATTAATATCAACATAAGAAGTTATTTCTCCACCAACTTCAACATTATATTTGTCAGCACCATCAACCTCTTACCAAGCCATTATTGCTTTTGATCCCTCTACTTTAACTGATACTTGGTCGCGCCCATCAATAGCATCCTAATATATTACAATCGCTTCATGTGTTATATACTCACCAGTTGTGTTTAGAGTGCTGGGCGTATCTTGGATTTACTCAATTTTAAAATATAATGGCTCTGCCCATGTACTACATCCAGCATCATTACACGCTGTAATATTCCAGTAATACTTATATCTAGCAGTTAAGTCGCTTGACACACTTAAAGATGTACCAACTACATTGGTTTTATTCAGCACTAAACCACCCGTATCCAAATCTTTAACAGAAACGGTGTAATACTTCAGCACCATCAGTTGTATTTCAAGATAAAACTGGATTGAGGCTTGTTAGTATCAACCCTGAAGATCTTGAGCTACCAGGAGATACAAGTATTGGTTTCTTAGGTATAGAAGTGCTATCACCAGTTACACTAATATATATACGTTCTTTATTTATTTTTACACCTTTAATTAAAACAATTTCACACTCTATATTAAAGTTTCCAGTTTGATTAAAAAAAGTACTGCCATTCTTATTACATGTTAAATTAACAGACCTGTCTTTAAACTTATCAAACAAAGATGGAAATGTCCGATAAACGACCTTAAATTCAATTACTTCATTGCTTTTAAAATCTTGTGAGAATTTTTTATAAAATCATAAGCCGAGCTAACAACTTTACTGTTACGAAAATCTTTTAGCGCTTTCTTCAGATTGAAAAAAATCCACAACAGGAGTGATAAAATAATTGTATATAGATTTGCTATCCAATTCTACTGAGCTTATATTATTACTTTCTATTGCTTGGTTTATTATTGATAGCATTTTATTTTCGCTATAACCATCTTTACCCCCATATTTTCATTTATCATTTAAATTAATAGTGTATAAATAGTATGGTTTTTTGTAACCTCAATAAGCGTTTTCTCTTTAGATAAAAAGTCAGTGCTTGCGTATATATCATGAATTGTAGTTGCTAAACTAGTTTCAACAGCAGACACGCATTGAGAAGATTTTTGAGACAGGTCTACATCTTTCCCGCATTTTGCTAACGCAATTGTGTTAAATAATATTTTTACAGTATGCTCATCTGCAAACGCCATTGCGATGAGAAAAACAAGGAGCCCCTATTACTTCCTGCTAAAAAATGAATTTCTGTGCCATATTTTAATAATTCACTGTATTTCAAAAATACTTTTACAGATTCTTCAACACTGTGCTCTGATATTTTGTATATATTCCCAACTGCAGATAGCGTTATATACAAGCTTTAGAACACGAGTCTATATTCACACACACCTCTATCTGAACTACCCCAATAGAACCAAATAGTAAATTGCCAAGTTTAAATGTAACAATATCGTTGTTTACGTAATTAAATTCACCCTTATTGTTAGTTAATCTAATAACACCACTAGCTGTGTTTTTATTACTGACTAATTTTCCAGTTGATGCAGTACCCTTTCTCTTTCTAATGCTTTAGATGCTGCCCCTCTATCTACCCACTTGAAAACAATTATTTTTTACCATCATTGGTTCTGGTTCTATCATTGGAATGGAGCCAGGTAAATTATGTTGCATTAAGACAGCATAGGGGTTTTTAGAAGACTCTAACTCAACTAAAGCTGCAACACCAAGAGGCTTGAACATTTTTTCTCCTTGATTGTGTTTCTCTATTAATTCAAGCGAACCAACATGTTTTCCAGAATAATCTCCTTCAATAACTAGCTTATTGGGTTTTCTTCTAACAAGTCTCCAGTGATGGTCTGTTCCATTGTCAGCTTCTAAAAAAAATTCTTTACCTTTGTAGTAATCAATTTAATTAAATTAAATTTCCACATCTCCTTTCTTCATCTTTCCTTGTTGTAAAATCTATTATAAAATTTTCAGTTACCTCTCAATATGAGACTAAAACAGCCTCATTATACATTTCAAAGAACATGTCATCAGCCTTCGCAAATTTTGGAAAAACAAGCGAAAAGCGCTTGATTTATCTCAACGAGCATTTGCTAGAAAGCATAATTACGACTATTTACTTATTAGTAAGATTGAGCGTGGTGATAGAAGGCTTGACAGCATCAAAACTGTTCAATATTGTAAAAACTTAAAGGTTAATTCCTTATGAGTTAATTGATATTATTTTAGAAAGCCTGAATTGAAGGATGTAAATGATTTTTGCTTAAATTTAGACACAGTGAGCATATTCTCAAAAAAGTAATACATTAAACTAACTACCTATGAAAACATTTTATTGGTATGACTATGAAACTTTTGGCATTTCGCCAAGAATAGATAGAATCTCTCAATTTGCTGGTATCAGGACTGATGAGAATTTTAATATTTTAGATGAGCAGATGTTTTACTGCAAGCCAACTCATGATTGTTTGCCATCACCTGAGGCTTGTTTTATAACTGGTATTAGCCCACAATTGTGTGAACAAAAAGGCATGATTGAACATGAATTTATTAAAAAAATTCATGTTCAATTCTCAACGCCAAATACCTGTGTTGTGGGTTACAATTCAATTCGTTTTGATGATGAATTTACTCGTCACACGCTGTATCGTAATTTTATAGACCCTTATACTTGGCATTGGCAAAATAGCAATACTCGCTGGGATATATTAGACGTTGTGCGACTGTGCTACGCACTTAAAAAAGATACAAGCCTTAAATGGGTTCATGATGAACAAGGCAAACCAGTCTTTAAACTTGATAAATTGTCACTTACTAATGACATTGAACATGCAAATGCACATGATGCTTTGGCTGATGTGCACGCCACTATTGCCATTGCTAAAATTATCAAGCAAACACAACCTCAATTGTTTGACTATAGCTTTAGTTTAAGAGAGAAGAAAACAGTCGCCTCTAAAATTAGTCTACTTGAGCCAATGTTACATACAACTGGTATGTATCCAGCACAACTGTCTTGTACTCGATTATCCGTTGCACTGGCTTATCATCCTGAGCATAACGACCGAGCGCTGGTGTTTAACCTGGATCAAGATCCTTGTATTTTGCTAGAACTTGGCATTGAAGCACTTAAAACTTTGATATTTACCAAGCAATCTGAACTACCAAAAGAGCAAGAAAGATTACAAATTAAAGAGTTAATTTTTAATAAAAGTCCGATGTTTGTCCCTAATGTTTATAAACTTGAGCCAAAAATTATTAAGCAGTTAAATATTGATACGAATCAATGTATGCGGCATCTCACTTTTATCAAAGACAACCAACTCAAGATTAGTAAAGTCGTACAAGATTTATACAAAAACGATCAAAAACGCATTGCAGCAAAAGATATAGACCAATCGCTTTATGATGGTTTTATTGACAATGCTGATAAGCGTATTTGCAACCAAATTCAAGTCTTATCTGTTAAAGAATTAGGCGTGTTTCATCCAAAATTTAAGGACAAAAAGCTCTCAACATTACTCATGCACTTTAAAGCTAGAAATTATCCCAACACTTTAACCGAAGAGGAAAAAGAAGACTGGTTTGAAACTGTACAAGGGCGAGTCCAAACAGGTGAAAATGGCTATACAGCTATTGATGATTACCTAGCAAGAATTAACGCAATGAGGCAACAACACCCAGAACAAGAAGAATTATGGCAACAACTTGAAACTTATAGTAAATCGTTCTTTTAGGGTATTTTGCCTTAAATTTAAATATAAGGTATAATATTCGGCATTGAGAAAAAAAATAGGCAAAGAAAAAATGAACGCCGAGACACGTACAGAAATGTTTGGAAGGTTGCTTAAAAAGATACCAAATCCAACCACAGAATTAAACTATTCAACACCATTTGAACTATTGGTGGCCGTGACATTATCCGCCCAAGCGACTGATAAAAGTGTTAACAAGGTCACTGATAAATTGTTTCCAATTGCCAATACACCTAAAGCTATTTTTAAATTAGGCGAAGACACACTCCGAGACACCATAAGAAGCATTGGTCTGTTCAACTCAAAAGCCAAACACATTATTCAAGCTTGTAAAATTTTGATTGAGAAATACAACTCAGGTGTGCCCGAAACTCGTAAAGAGTTAGAAGCACTACCTGGTGTTGGTCGTAAAACTGCCAATGTTGTGCTTAATACTGCCTTTGGTCATCCAACGATTGCGGTTGATACGCATATTTATCGTGTGGCAAACCGCACCGCTATTGCGAGTGGCAAAACTGTATTAGAGGTAGAGAAAAAATTGGTTAAATTCATCCCTGATGAGTACCGAGTGCCTGCGCACCACTTAATGATTCTACATGGTCGCTATACCTGTAAAGCCCGCTCTCCATTATGTACAGAGTGTATTTTGCTTGACCTTTGTGAATACGAAGAGAAAAACTTATAAACCTTTAAGTGTTTTACACTTAAGATAGAGCACAACAACGACAATTCCTTGCTAATGCTTAGCAAAAGTTCTTAAACAAGTAATCACTTGATTTGTTGAAAACTCAACTCACTCAGGTGATTGAAATACATCCTGGATATCACAAACTGATTAGTGGCATTGAGTCTGACTATTTTCTAGAAAGTGGTGGGATTAATCCTTATTTATACATTTATCCCCAAGGAAGCAAATGTCCATTAATCAGCCATAAGGTATTAATACCTATTATCAAACAATTCTGCGCAAGGTTAAAGATCCACACCAAGCTAAACATTTAATGATGGGTTGTAGCACAAAATGACAAAACTCGACTTATTATCGAGCTGGATAATTATAAAACCAAATAAGGAAAATCTTTGTTAAATCTGCCAACTAACAAAATTACTAAGCAATTGCAAACCATCGTGCTGTGATTTTTCAGGATGAAATTGCACTGCAAATAGTTTATCTTGAGTAATGGCACAAGTGAAATCAATACCATAATTGGTTGAACCAGCAATCACATCTGCATGACTGGCTTCTATATAATAACTATGCACACTATAAAAACGTGCATAGTTATTAATATTATGCCAAAGCGGATGCTCTATTGTTTGTTTCACCGTATTCCAGCCCATATGTGGTACTTTGAGGTTATTTTTAGCGAATTTAACAACATTACCTGAAATGATGGACAAACCATCAATGCCGTTATTTTCCTCGCTATGATCAAATAAAAGTTGCAACCCTAAGCAGATGCCCAAAAATGGTTTTTCATCAACACAACGCTTGATAACATCTACTAATCCATGTTGTGTTAATGCTTTCATACATGCACCCATTGCGCCTTGTCCTGGAAAAACAATACGATCAACGTTTGTGATTAAATCAGCATTATCAGTCAAAAAAACTTTATCATTCGGAGCGACATGCTCAAGTGCTTTTTGCACGCTACGCACATTGCCCATGCCATAATCAATAATTGCAATACTTTGCACGAATGTTTAAAGCAAGCCTTTGGTGGAAGGAATCATGCCTTTTTGACGTTCGTCTTTAGTTATTGCCATACGTAATGCTCTGCCAAATGCCTTGAAGATAGTTTCAGCCTGATGATGAGAATTAACGCCTTTAAGATTGTCAATATGCAGTGTAATCAACGCATGGTTCACAAAGCCTTGGAAAAATTCTGAAATCAAATCAACATCGAAAGTGCCAATCATAGCGCGCATAAAACTCACATTTAAATCCAAACTAGGGCGGCCAGAAAGATCTAACACAACACGTGATAGCGCTTCATCCAGTGGCACATAAGAATAACCATAACGGGTAAAGCCTTTTTTATCACCGACTGCTTGAACAAAGGCTTTACCCAATGTAATTCCAATATCTTCAACACTGTGGTGATCATCAATTTGTGTATCACCATCGCATTTAATGGTTAAATCCATTAAACCGTGCCGTGCAACTTGATCCAGCATATGATCCAAAAATGGCACACCGGTGTCTATATTTGCTTGACCTGTGCCATATAAATTGAGTTCAACACTAATATCAGTTTCATTGGTTTTTCTAGATACTTTAATCATATTCATTCTGCAAGTATTGACAGCAATAATCGCCCATATAATACAAATTATATAAGGGATAAATAGCCCAAACCCAAAGGTGATAGAACCAATAATTGCGGTAATAGCCAGCATAATCAAAGCGCCAATAACACTTGCATAAAACAGCCCGATTGGCCCTAAAAATATGGCTAAAAGAATGGCAAACAACAAGGCTTTTAGTGGGTAGTTTTTGTGATGACACGATTTATAAATACTCCTCAATTAGAATCTCAGCAATTTGTACCGTATTGAGTGCTGCACCTTTGCGAATATTATCAGAAACCACCCATAGATTTAAGCCTTTTTCATGGGAAATATCCTCACGGATACGGCTCACAAACGTATCATCATGGCTAATTGCTTCAACAAATGGTGTGGCATAACCACCATCGTCGCGTTTATCCATAACCGTAACACCATTCGCTTTTGACAAAATATTAGTGGCTTCAGCCGCAGTAATTTTTCTTATAGTTTCGATATTAATCGCTTCAGAATGCCCATAAATAACAGGCACACGTACCGCTGTTGGATTAACTGAAATGTCTTCATCCTCAAAAATCTTTTTCGTCTCCCATACCATTTTCATCTCCTCCTTGGTATAGCCATTATCTTGAAAAACATCAATATGTGGGATGACATTAAACGCAATCTGCTTTGGATAGACCTCAACATCAACCTTAGTATTACCACTTAATAATTTAGTTGTTTGGTCGATTAATTCACTAATCGCCTCCTTGCCAGAACCCGACACCGCTTGATAAGTCGCCACATTAATGCGCTTAATCCCCACCGCATCATAAATCGGTTTGAGTGCCACCAGCATTTGAATGGTTGAACAATTTGGATTAGCAATAATATTGCGCTTTGTATAATCTGCAATTACATGTGGATTTACCTCTGGCACAACCAAAGGAATATCCTTATCACGACGAAAATATGCCGTATTATCAATCACCACACACCCTGCCTTAGCCGCAATCGGTGCATATTTCTCAGAAATACTGCCACCTGCTGAAAACAACCCTATTTGCACTTTCGAAAAATCAAAGGCACTTAAGTCTTGTACCATCCAACTTTTATCCTGACAAAATACTTTCTTACCAGAAGAATTGACACTCGCTAAAGGATATAAATTATTAATTGGAAAATCGCGCTGCTCTAAAATAGAAAGAATCGCTTCACCCACCACGCCTGTTGCGCCCACAACACAAACATCAAACTTCTTGCTCATAGTATAAAAATGTAAGACTTAAAAAAGGAGTATTATACTTAAATTTTAATCGGTATTTTCTTTGTCAAAATCTGACTATTATTGGGCTGTTTAGCTTTTGTCCAAATGTTGCTTAATTTTTCTTGCGCCGTATACCAAAGACAAGCAAAACAAGATAAAAGAATACTAACAAACTAACAAGCAGTAATTCCTCATAACACAAAATTTTATCGATGAGTATAACTTTATCGCTATGTTTGTTTTGTTGTAATTTTTAGCCTGTTTAAAATCTGAGTAAAAGATATCATTATCAATATCTTCATGTATCTCAATAATTTTTTCAATATTGCTAATATTGGTTGAAATGTCAAATATGTAATAAAAAATATTACCAAACCAATAACAATGCCGATAAAAATCCAAATAACAATAATAGGTTGCCATGTTTCAGGCAAGCCGTTCAAGTATGGGTAGAGCTTCTAATTGGTATGCCTAAGTTAAACATGATTATCAATATCAATAAATTGGTGTTTAAACCTAAATTTATCGCTTAGGTATTGGCATAAGGCTTGTACGCCATAGCGCTCAGTGGCGTGGTGTCCTGCAGAGATAAAGGCAATATTGTTTTCTTTAGCAATCGCCGGGATTTTCTCAGAGACTTCACCCGTAATAAAACAATCGGCATCAATGTTAATGGCATGTTCAATGTAGGTTTGTGCACTGCCACTATACCATGCGATACGTTTTAATATTTTATCATCCGCACCAAAAACTAACGGCGTGCGACTCAAGACTTGTTTTATGGTATTGGAAAAACTGCCTAGCGTAGTGTCAACTTCCCCTTGCCAGACTAGCGTATCGCCAATCGACGTGGGGTTTTTAATGTTAAAGCGTTGGGCAAGTTGGGCATTGTTGCCTACTTTTGGATGAGCATCGAGTGGTAGGTGGTAGGCGAATAAATTAATATTGTGTTTTAATAGTGCTTTAATGCGGTTTTTTTTGATGCCTATTATGGCTGAATTTTCATTTTTCCAAAAAAATCCATGATGGACAAACAGTGCATCTGCCCCTTCATCAATTGCTCTATCAATCAAATCTTGATTGGCACTCACGCCTGAAATGATTTTAGTAATATTAGGCTTACCTTCAATTTGTAAACCGTTCGGGCAATAATCATGAAATGCATCTACATTAAGATAATCATGGCAATACTTAGATAATGTTTTATTGTCAATCATAGAAACTTTTTACAATGTTGATAAATTTTTGATTTTGCTCTTCAGTACCAATTGTCACACGTAAACAATCAGTTAGTTGCTTCGTGGCACTTAAATTTTTAATTAAAATACCATTTTCTTTCAAAAATTCAAATAGTTCGTTTGCATTAAGTGCTTTAAATAAAATAAAATTTGCTTGCGATAGATAAACTTTTAAAAAATTTATTTTGACAAGTTTATCAAATAATGTCTGACGCTCAGCAAGAATAATACTAGCATTGGCATTAATCATGTTTTTTTCTTGCAAAAGAAAATTAGCGCTCACTTGGGTTAAGGTATTAATGTTGTAAGGTAGGCGTAATTTATCTAATTGGCTGACTGTGTCTTGCGTGGCAATTAACAAACCTAAGCGCAAACCTGCAAAGCCAATTTTAGAAACCGTTCTAAGCAAAACTAAGTTTGGATACTGAGCAATATCGGCTAAAAAACTGTCCGTTGCATACGTATAATAAGCCTCATCAAGCACCACCATTGCCTTGGTTGAAGTGATGATACGCTCAATAACTATGCGATTAAATACATTGCCTGTTGGATTATTTGGATAAGAAATAAAAATTAATTTAGGATTGTGGGTTTCTATCGCCTTTTGCATGACATCAGCGTCAATCTCAAAATCATTCGTCAATGGAACGCTTTGATAATTAAGACGTGCAAATTTTGCAATCATCTCATACATCACAAAACTTGGCTCAACGCTTAAAACGGTGTCTTGTGCATCACATGCCAATGCTAATAGTTGAATCAGCTCATCCGAGCCATTGCCCAATAGCACGCCAAATTCATCAGGAATATCCATCAACTTACGCAAAGTTTGTTGTGTCTCGTTAGCACTGGCACTTGGATAGCGATTAAGTTGTGCATCGACTAGATAGGTCAAATACTGACCTGTTAACTCATCAGATAAAAGAAATGGCGACTCCATCGCATCCAACTTCACCATATTGGTAGAAGGAGGTATATGATAAGCATTAATTGCTTTAATGTCAGGGCGTAGCCAGTTGTTAATAAAACTCATGATGGTTTTTGTCTATTAGGATGAAACTGCATTTTACCAATACTCTTGGCGTTTAACAAAGTTTGATAAGTATACTCCAGAGCGCACTTGCAAGCAATTTCAACACCCAAGCCTGATGCAATTAATGCACTGATTGCACTAGAGAGTGTACAACCAGAGCCATGATAATCACCAGGTAACTTTTGATAAATAAAATTCTGAACTAGTGTTTCGTGGTGATACAACCGATGTTCAATGACATCGTCAGATACATCAGTTTTAGTGAGTAAAATCCAATTACAAAAGAGTTTTTTAATGGCCTTTTGTTCATCTTGCTCATCTGCCAAAATTTGTAATTCTGCTAAATTAGGCGTGATAATTTTTGCTAATGGTAACAATTGTTGTTTTAAAACATCAATTAAAACAACATCTAAAAAACCACAATCACTACTAGATTTCACAATTGGATCAAGGATGATAGTTTTATTTTTAACCAACTTGGCAATGGTTTTAATTTGCTTAATTGAAGATAACAAGCCAATTTTCACCACTTCAAAATTAACATCGGCTTGCAAATGTTTAAACTGCCTAATAAGTAAATCGCAATCCACTTTATTCAAGCTTTTAATTGATGCTGTATTTTGTACCGTAAGGTTAGTAATAATAGGTAACGGTGTTACACCAAATTGATTAATAGTTTCAATATCAGCAACCAATCCTGCGCCGCCACAAGGGTCAAGTCCTGATAAGACTAAAACTGTATCATTCAAGTTTGCTTTCTTTCTTAATTAAGAAATCCACCACTTTTAGCATATTAGTATGCGAGCCTGCATGCGTGGCATCGGTTAAATATTTACCATTAATAACCATAACTGGCACACCAGTAATCTTATATTTAAGTGTGTTTAGCTTAGATTTATTCACTTTAATTTTTACACTAAAGGAGTCAAATGCTTTTTCGACCTTATTTTTATCAACACCAAAACTTGCCACCCAGTCAACAAAACTCTCTTTAGAGTTAAAGCGTCTATTCTTTGTGTGAATTGCATCAAATAACGCCTCGTGCAATTTTTCAACTAGGTTTAATTCTTCTAATACAAAGTAAAAAATCGCCCCATTTAACCAACGCTTAGAAAACATTGCTGATTGGCGCACAAACTCAACATTACTAGGCTTAGTTTTAAGCCAACCGTTTATTAGCGGCTCAAGATTATAACAATGTGGGCAATAGTACCAAAATAACTCACGCACCTCAATTTTATCGCCTGTTGTCGTTTTAACTGGCTTATCAAGTACTATATAATCTATGCCAGCCTCATAATCTTGTGAAAATGCAAAACTAGAAAGCGAAATTAGCAGGACAAATAGTGTCTTTTTTATCATTATTCCTTGTTTAAGATTCTAATATTATACGATTTTAACTCATTCATAGTTGCACGTAACTGATCATAGGTCTTATGTTGTTGCGGGTGGATTAAATTTGGACTTAATTCTGCCAATGGCATAAGTACAAAGTTATACTTCAGAATATCGCCTCTTGGCAGGTTGTGACGTTGATTAATAACTTCATCATATAAAGTTAAGTCAAGGTCAATTGAGCGTGATGAAAATTTTGGCACTTCTCTATCTCTACCAAGATTATCCTCAATGTCATGTAAAACACTGACCACTTTAGAAATTGTTAAATGAGTGGTTGCATTAATACCAATGTTATAAAAATTATCACCTTTAAACCCAAAGGCTTTAGACTCATAAACCCTAGAAAAAACTGTATTTTCAAATACTGTTTGAATGGCGCCAATAGCCTTAGACAAATTTTCCCTACGGTTTTGATTTGAGCCGATATTGATGTGGATATTAGCCATTACTACGCTCAATAATGACACCCACTCCGCGTGCACCTGTCAATACTTTTCCTTTATTCAAAGTGAGTTTTATCCAAGTAACTTCAAATTCTTTCAATACAGTTTGGGTGATCTTTTCTGCCAAGGTCTCGACCAACTGACACTCACTATTTTGCACAAAATTAATCAAACGCTTTGACACCGCCTTATAATCCAAGGCTTGGTCAATATGATCAGTTTTACTAGCCGCTTTAATATCAGTTGACATCTCAATATCTAGCACAATATCTTGACGAATTTTTCGCTCCCAATCGTAAATACCAATAACGGTGTCAATTTTTAATCCTTGTATAAATACAATATCCATAGTAACATTTTGAGCAACTAAAATTACTCATTCAATTAAACTAAGAAAGCATCATGTTACCTGAGTTACCCTTTGCCATTCTTCTTCTCATTAGTTATCTAATCGGCTCAATTTCAACAGCAATTATTATTTGTAAAATGCTTAATCTACCCGATCCTAGAACTCAAGGGTCAAACAACCCAGGCGCAACTAATGTATTACGCATTGGCGGCAAAAAAGCGGCCGCAATCACACTCATTGGTGATGGGCTCAAAGGTGCAATCCCAGTATTAATCGCCCACTACCTAGCCTTTAACATGTTTAATATTACTTGGGTTGTTTTGGTGGTATTTTTAGGCCATGTATATCCCATCCTCTTTGGCTTGAAAGGTGGAAAAGGGGTTGCGACTTTTTTAGGCGCTTTGCTTGCTCTTAGTTATCTTACTGGGTTTGGCTTTATCATCACTTGGGTTTTTGTGGCAAAAGTACTGAAAATTTCATCACTCTCAGCACTAATCGCTACTGCACTCACGCCAATTTATTTTTATCTAATTACTAATAATTTAGCTTCTACTTACGTCATTACCTTAATCTGTTTATGGATTTTTTACACTCATCAAAGTAACATTAAAAGGCTGCTTAACAAGCAAGAAAATAAAATCAATTAGCGCTCAAAACTCAGCACTTGATCTATCATAAACAAATAAAACAGTGCATTCATTATAAATATATGATAGTATAGATTTCATTACAATTCACTTAGTTTTTATTAATTTACACACTACAATAGTATGTCAATAAGAAAAAAATTTAGTAAAAAAGACGCTAAAAATAAGATAAAAAAATTACAAAACAATAAGTATGTTATGCATAAAAACAATGTCATGTCTGGCAATACATTGTTAAGCTTATCAAAAATAGCAGGCGATTATCCTTACGCTAAAAAAATGAGCGTTGAGGAGTACGAAAATGAAAAATATTTACTTCAAACTGAACTACTAAAAGCGCAAGATTGGATTAAAAATCATAACAAAAGAATTATCTTATTGTTTGAAGGTCGTGATGCAGCTGGCAAAGGTGGCACAATTAAACGTTTCATGGAACACCTCAATCCACGTGCCGCACGTGTTATTGCACTAGAAAAACCATCAAGAGTAGAGTTAGGACAGTGGTATTTTCAGCGCTACATTAAACATTTTCCTACCAATGGGGAAATAGTACTATTTGATCGTTCTTGGTATAATAGGGCCGGCGTAGAACGTGTTATGGGCTTTTGCAAAAATTCAGAATATCTTGAATTTATGCGGCAAGCACCTTTATTAGAACGCATGTTGGTTAATGACGGTTTTATGCTCTTCAAATATTGGTTCTCTGTCAGTCGTCAGGAACAGTTAAGGCGTTTTCACTTACGTAAAAATGACCCTTTAAAAAGATGGAAATTAAGTGGAATAGATTTACAATCATTAACCAAGTGGGATCAATATACCAAGGCTAGAAAAGACATGTTCTTTTATACTAACACCGCTGACTCACCTTGGATTGTTGTAAAGTCAGATGATAAAAAACGTGCGAGAATCAATTGTATTAGGCACTTTCTTTATCATCTAAATTATCTTAATAAAGATACTAAAATAATTTTCGAGTCAGACTCGAAAATTATTGGAAGTGTAAGTAATTTATATAAAAATAAGGAGGATATTTAATGTCAAATAAAAAAAAACAACTAAAAGCCGCTATACAAATCGCCAGAAAAGCAGAAATTGAAACTTTAATTGCGATTGAAAAAGCTCAAAAAGCTGTTAACAAAATAGCAAAATTAAAAAAAGTGCTGGATGCGCAGAATAAAAAATTAGTCAAAAAAATTAAGAAAAATAAAAAAGACAACAATAAGAAAATAGAGCGCTATTCTAAAAAGAAAGTGAAAAAAGCGAGGAAGAAGAAATCTTTAAAATAATCCGTTCTTCAACAATTTATAGTGCTAATCTGTAGATTAGCACTATTCTCTTAATAATCCTCTTTCTAGAGTTAACCTGCTTAACTAAGCCTTGATATTTAAGTAGATAAAAAGTAAATATTGCTAATATAGCAATCATACTCAATAAAACTATCAACCATATAATAAATTGGGTTAAATTTAGACATATCTTGCCAAAATTTTGGCAATATCTTCACACTATAAAACATACCGCCAAGATAAGTCATGGGCATCAAAATGAAAGTCGGAACAATAGAGATGTCATCAAACGATTGAGCAAATACGGCATTAATAAACCCTGCCAGTGAAAACAAAACTGAAGTGAGTAAAAAGATAATTAACACGATGAGCATACTGTCTACTATTTCAAAATCAATAAAAAACCAAACAACAATAAAAACTCCTCATCCGACTACAAAACAGCGTATGACACCACCAAAAAATCAACAAATATAATGACGCTGTTATGATGGTGGAAAAATATAATGCACCCAAATGCAAGGTAATCGTAGAACCTTCTTAACAACAATAGTCTTATAAGTAATTCACATTGCACTCCCTTATTGGTTAGACATAAAAATAAGATTTCTAAACGATTTTATATACTAGGAATATGATTCACATTAACACCCTACATACTCAAGTTTCGCAATATAATTGGTGATGTTAACATCTAAGGCTAATGTAACTCGTAATGAATAATCATCTAAGCGTTCACATTTAAAATAGCGATATTACGACAAAGTAACCCGCCTGATTAATCAAAATTTCTTCAACAGGTTCAAAAAGATTTAAATTAAACTCTTGTGGCATTAATCCAATCATTTTTTTCACCTGATTAGCATGGCTGTTTTGATCAAAGCTCAATATTGCCTGAAGTTTTATTAGGCAGCAGCCCGAAAATAATACCAATAACTGTTGTTTTTCCTTGCACCATTACTTACCCAATAATATAAAAAAATCACCCTGCTCAACGCAAAAATCGAGACCTCTTAGTGCCTCCAATTGATTGGCGTAGGTTTTTTTTAAACCTTGAATGAGTAGTGCAGCCGACATAATAAATATAACCTATAAAAAAATATAGAATAAAAAATCAAAACATTTTAACATTTATCCCCTTTTATTAGCTATTTTTGCGATAATTACCCACTTTAAATTGTTTTCTAAACATGCAAAACTTATGACGAGCATAAAAAATATAGCATTGCCTGATATTGGTGATTTTAATGAAGTTGAGATAATTGAGATTTTAGTGAATATTGGCGATAAAATAAACATTGATGACAGCATAATTACCCTAGAAAGCGATAAAGCCTCGATGGAAATTCCAAGCCCTTTTTCAGGCATTGTCACAAAAATTGAAATCAATATTGGCGACAAAATTAAACAGGATGATGTCATTCTGAGCGTTGAAAATGAAGATGATGACTTTCAAAATACTAACCAAAGCGCCGAAACCGAACATTTTAAACCACAAATCCTACCCGTTGTTGTGCCTGATATTGGTGATTTTAACGAGATTGAAGTGATTGAAATTTTAGTCAATGTAGGTGATGAGCTGTCTGTAGAAGATAGCATAATCACTTTAGAAAGCGATAAAGCTTCGATGGAAATCCCAACACCAGTTGCAGGCACGGTCATTGATATTAATGTTGCACTAGGCGATAAAATTTCTCTAGGTGCATTAATTCTTAATATTGAAAGTATGGATGTAGAAAAAGCACCAAAAACACCTGCCGAAACTAAAACAGAAAGCTTAGTACTGCCCCCACCGACACCAACCTCTAGCACGCCAATATCCGTAACAACAAACACTAACCAAACAGTTTCAACACTGCCCAAAGGCAATTCACACGCCTCACCTTCTATTCGTAAACTGGCTAGAGAATTGGGTATTGATTTATCATCTGTCACTGGCACAGGACAAAAAGGGAGGATTTTAGATGTCGACCTTAAAGGCTATGTTAAACAAATAATGACCTCTGATAATTTGGGCATTGCCATTCCCAAAACACCACTGATTGATTTTTCTAAATTTGGTGACACTGAAACACTAGTGCTATCTAGAATTAATAAACTATCAGGCAAACATTTGACCGTCTGCTGGCTAAACATCCCCCACGTTACCCAATTTGACGAAGTCAATATTAATCAAATGGAAGTGTACCGACAAAAACAAAAAGCCAACGATGTTAAACTTACTCCTCTAGTTTTTATCATGAAAGCACTGGTTCGAACGCTACAAAACCATCCACGTTTTAATGCCTCACTTGATGAATCAGGTGAAAACTTGATTATTAAAAAGTATTTCAACCTAGGTATTGCAATGGATACACCAAAAGGTTTGGTTGTGCCAGTTATTCGTGATGTTGAACAAAAATCCTTAATTGATTTAGCTAAAGAACTCTTTGAAATTTCAAAAAACGCACGAGAAGGCAAGCTAGAACCTGCTAGTATGCAAGGTTCAGGTTTAACCATTTCCAGTTTAGGTGGTATTGGCGGTACACAATTTACCCCCATTGTTAATGCGCCAGAGGTGGCTATTTTAGGTGTATCACGCTCGTATTTCAAACCCATTTGGGATGGTAAAAATTTCATCCCCACTTTAACATTGCCACTGGCATTATCCTACGACCACCGCGTGATTGATGGTGCACAAGGTGGACGATTTATGGCAGAACTGAATAATACTTTGCGAGATATGAAGGGAATTGTATGATGATAAAAACTCAAGTTGTTGTGATTGGTTCTGGCTCTGGTGGTTATACAGCTGCATTTCGAGCGGCTGATTTAGGCAAAAAAGTTACGTTAATTGAGCGTTATGACACTTTAGGTGGTGTATGCCTAAATGTTGGCTGTATTCCTTCTAAAGTACTTCTTCACACAGCTCAAATCATCAACGAGGCAAAAGAAATCTCACATTCAGGTGTTACATTCAATGAACCAGACATTAACATTGATGACGTACGCACAAATAAAACCAACATTATCGCCAAATTAACAGGGGGCATTAAAGCCTTGGCAAAGGCAAGAAAGGTTAATATTATAACAGGTTATGGAAAATTTATCTCAGCCAATCAACTTGCAATCGGACATAGCAACGATATCATTGAATTTGAACAATGTATTATCGCCGCAGGTTCACGTGTTACCAAAATTTCCACCTTTCCATTTGATGATGATCGCGTAATGGACTCAACAGATGCATTAGACCTAACCAACATACCCAAACGCTTGCTTGTTGTTGGTGGTGGTATTATCGGTCTAGAAATGGCAACGGTATATCATGCACTAGGTAGTGAAATATCAATTGTTGAATTATCAGATCAACTCATTGCCAGCGCTGACAAAGATATTGTCAATCCACTATTTAGGCGCATTAAAAAGCAATACGCTGGTATCTTTTTAAACACCAAAGTAACCAGCATGGAAGCACTAGACAAAGGCATCAAAGTCGGCTTTGAAGGCAAAAACGCCCCAGAATTTGACACCTTTGATAAAGTGTTAGTCGCCATCGGCCGCACTCCTAATGGTAAATTAATCGATTGCGAAAAAGCAGGCGTTAAAATCAACGATTGGGGTTTTATCCCCACAGACAAACAAATGAAAACCAACGTTCAAAACATCTACGCCATTGGTGATATTGTCGGACAACCCATGCTCGCCCACAAAGCCGTACACGAGGCCAAAGTCGCAGCAGAAGTCATTTGTGGGCATAAATCAGGCTTTGATGCCCTCACCATCCCGTCCGTTGCCTACACCGATCCAGAAGTCGCTTGGACAGGCAAAACCGAAAAAGAACTCAAAGCTGAAGGCATTGCTTATAAAAAAGGCATATTCCCTTGGGCAGCTTCAGGCCGTAGTTTAAGTATTGGCAGGTCTGAAGGTATGACCAAAGGATTGTTTGATGCAAAAATAGGTAGAATCTTAGGCATGGGTATTTGCGGTACTAATGCAGGTGAGTTGATTGCTGAAGCAACACTTGCCATTGAAATGGGCTGTAATATGGATGACATCGCACTCACCATCCACGCCCACCCAACCTTAAGTGAAACCACCGCCTTTGCAACTGAAATGGCACAGGGTACAATTACAGATTTATTACTGCCGAAAAAGAAAAAATAGGGAGAAGTTATGAATACAAGACAAGCAAGAAAAAACGTCATTGAGCAACAAATTCGTCCTTGGGGTGGGTTAAATTATATTGCTAATAATGCACTTAAAGATACGCCAAGAGAAAATTTCGTACCAGAGAAATATAAAAATCTTACATTCGCAGATATTGAAATTCCACTGACTGATAAAGCGAAAATGCTTTTTCCGAAGATTGAAGGACGCTTACTAGATGCGCTTAATATTCAAAAACATGAGACTGTACTAGAAGTAGGTACGGGTAGTGGCTATTTAACAGCAGTTCTGTCAAAATTATGTAAATCTGTAACCAGTATTGAAATTGATGAGGTGCTTAGTCATAGCGCCCAAAGAAAAATCAATGCTTTAGGAGTTGATAATGTTAATTTAAAAGTAGGGGATGCCTCAAAGGGTTGGCATTCTGATGACTTTTTTGATGTGGTTATTGTTGGTAGTTCGGTGCCTAAGATTACAGGTCGTTACTTTCACTTATTAAATATAGGCGGTAGAATCTTTGTGATTGAAGGTGCTGGCAATATCATGAGTGCAAAATTAATTACTCGCATCAGTGAGCATAAATGGGATACAAAATCCTTATTTGAAACACAATTAGATACCATGCAAGGGTTAGAATCATCGGCCAGTTTTGAGTTTTAAATCATGAATGTGTTTTTTAACTTTGTTCTGAAAAAAGCCTTATTAGGACTGACACTTTTGTTGCTGGTTGCTGTATTTTTTATTGCTCAAATTCCTGATTTTCAACTAGATGCCTCCTCAGATTCTTTAGTGCTAGAAGGTGATAAAAATCTATCTTACTACCAAAGTATTAAAAAAAATTATGGGTCTGATGATTATTTAGTCATTTCCTATCAGGTTGAAGACAATTTATTAGCGCCTACGCAACTCAACCATCTTAAAAAATTTAGACAAGATTTAGCCAAAATTAATCAAGTCAAATCGGTGACGACTATTTTAGACGTGCCACTCTTTAGATCCCCTCCCTTATCTTTAATAGATTTAACTGGCGAAAGTATTAGTATTGATAATGGTAATGCTAATTTGGCTTTAGCCAATGATGAATTTAAAAATTCACCTTTATATGCTAATAATTTAGTCAGCAAAGACGGCAAAACAACTGCTGTTTTAGTCGCTCTAAGAGACAATCAGAAGTTTAAAGAATTACGTGAAAGTCGTGACAAAATGCGTATTCAAAGGGCTAATAATAAATTGTCAGATGACCAGCAATTAAAACTTAAAATTATCGAAAAGCAAATTTTAAAGAATGCTACTGCTCAGAGCAAATTACAAGCGCAAACAATTGCCCAAATTCGAACCACTATTAGCCGATATTCAGACAAAGCCCATTTATTCTTGGGTGGTTTGCCTATGATAACCACTGATATTGTGGCTTATATTAGTAGCGATTTGATTATATTTAGCTTGGCAGTTATTGGGCTTATGAGTCTAATTTTAGCGATTATTTTCAAAAGCATTCGCTGGGTCATTATGCCAATTGGCATCAGCATTGTCAGTGCACTTATCATGACAGGTGTTTTAGCTTATTTAGGCTGGAAAGTTACCGTTATTTCATCTAACTTTTTCTCATTATTACTGGTGATGACACTTTCTGTGGTTATTCATCTTGTAGTTAGGTATAGAGAAATTGCCCAACTCAATCCAGAACTTGACTCGAATCAGCTTATTAAAGATACTTTGTCACAAATGTTTAAGCCTTGTCTTTTTACAACTTTAACCACGTTTGTGGCTTTTGGCTCTTTGCTTATTAGTGGCATTAGACCCGTGATTGATTTTGGTTGGATGATGTCAATTGGTGTCACCATTGCCCTAATATTATCATTTCTTGCTTTTCCGATGATCATGAGTTTATTACCAAAAGCAAAAATTGAAAAACACAAAACCGAACTAAGCGTCACCACTTCACTGGCCAAATTTGTGGAAAAATTTGGCCATCACTTGTTAGTGGTATTGATAATATTTGTCATAGGTGCTGGGTTTGGAGTTAGTAAACTTAGTGTTGAGAACCGTTTTATTGATTATTTTAAAAAAGACACAGAAATTAATCAAGGGCTAACCTTAATTGATAAAAAATTGGGTGGTACTATTCCACTGGAAATTATTTTTGATGATTTAGCAGAGGACTATTGGTTTGATGAAGATTTGCGTGATGAGATACATGAAGTTCATCAATATCTTGATTCTTTGCAAGAAACTGGTAAGGTTTTGTCAATTGACACCCTAATGCAACTCTTAACCCAAGCCAACAATAATGAGGCACTTAATGGATTTTTCTTAAATATTATCCGTTTTCAACTACCTGAAAGCGCTAAAACGCAAGTGTTATACCCTTATTTGTCTGAGGACAACGGGCAACTCAGAATAGTTATCCGCATTCGAGAAACTAATAAAGAATTAAAACGTGGTGAATTGATTGATAAAATCCAACGCCATATTTCTACTAATCTTGGATTTAAGCCAGACAGTTTTCATTTAAGTGGCATGTTAATTTTGTATAACAATATGCTACAAAGTTTATTTGAGTCGCAAATCGAGACCATTGCTGTGGTATTTGTGATGATTTTTATCATGTTTTTGTTTATTTTCAAATCGATTAGTTTATCTATTCTTGCACTGATTCCAAACACTTTGCCGTCGCTTTTTATTCTTGGCATTATGGGGTTATTAAATATCCCATTGGATTTAATGACCATCACCATTTCAGCAATTGCTATTGGCATTGGTGTTGATAATGCTATTCATTACATTCATCGTTTTAAAGATGAATTTAAAAAAGATAAGGACTATATGGCAACGATGTATCGCTCTCATGCTAGTATTGGTTTGGCAATGTTTTATACGTCAATTACGGTAACAATGGGCTTTTTAATTTTAGCCTTATCAAACTTTATACCCAGTATTTACTTTGGCGTATTTACTGCCATTGCAATGCTCAGTGCGCTACTTGCTAATTTAACCCTACTGCCTAAATTAATACTAATGGTAAAACCAAAAATCAACCCATAAGACGCCAACGAATTAAAAAGGGATTATGCCAACAGTATTCATTTATCGTTAATACCTATGCCAAAACAACATCATTTTGACGTTTTAATCATTGGTACAGGCAGTGCAGGATTAATGAGTGCACTACAGTTATCAGGTGATTTAAGTATTGCATTGATTGCCAAAGACAAACTATTGGAAGGTAGTTCATACTATGCACAAGGCGGTATATCTGCCGTGCTAGATATAAATGATAATTTCACCACACACGTGCAAGATACCTTATCAACTGCAAAAGGCTTAGGCGATAAAACTGCCATCCGCTTTATGGTTGAAAATGCACCTAAAGCCATTGCCTCATTAGAACACTCAGGTGTTGAATTTACTAAAGATAAAGATAATTACCACTTAACCACTGAAGGTGGTCATAGCCATAGAAGAGTAGCGCATGTTGCTGATAAAACAGGACAATCAATCCAAATTAATTTGTTCAAAAGCGTTAAAGCAAAAAATAACATAACGCTTTTTGAAAACTATATTGCCATTGATTTATTAATCAAATCCCACGACTGCCATGGCGCTTATATTCTTAATAAAAATACTCACCAAGTTGAAAGTTTTATTTCCCATAAAACCATTATTGCCACAGGTGGGGCATCAAAGGCTTATCTTTATACCTCTAATCCAGATACCTCAACAGGTGATGGTATTGCCATGGCGTATCGAGCAAAATGTATTATTACCAATATGGAATTTACCCAATTCCACCCTACTTGCCTTTACCATCCACATGCAAAATCTTTTTTAATTACCGAGGCGCTTCGTGGTGAAGGTGGTAAGCTGGTTTTACCAAATGGTAAAGCTTTTATGCATGAATTTGATGGTCGAGAGGAGCTTGCACCTCGTGATATTGTTGCTCGTGCAATTGATGCACAAATAAAAATCTATGGGCTTGATTGTGTTTATTTAGACATTTCATTTAAAGACAAAAATTGGATTAAGCAACACTTCCCAACCATTTATAAAAAGTGTCAATCACTTGGTATTGATATCGCTATAGATGCCATTCCTGTTGTACCTGCAGCGCATTACACTTGTGGTGGTGTGCAAACTAATCTCAATGGTCAAACCAATGTGGACAATCTATATGCCGTTGGCGAGGTGGCATACACAGGTGTGCATGGTGCTAATCGTATGGCGAGTAATTCTTTGTTAGAATGCGTGGTATTTGCCAAATCTTGTGCCAATCATATCAATCAACAATCAACAACATTAACGCATAAAAAATTTAGCCAGTGGGATGCCTCTAGAGTGGCGCTTTCAAAAGAAAAAGTGGTGGTATCCCACCTATGGGATGAAATTCGCCGTATTATGTGGAATTTTGTTGGCATTGTGCGCTCTAATAAACGCCTAAAATATGCACAGCACCGCCTAGATCAAATTCAAGCAGAAGTAGACGATTACTACAAACTTTATTTAATCTCTAGTGATTTAATTGAGCTAAGAAACCTTGTTCAAACCGCACAATTAATTGTTCAATCTGCAATTTCCAGAACAGAAAGCAGAGGATTGCATTACAATGAAGACCATCCACAACAAGCACAACAAGCAACTAACACTGTCATTAAAGAATCATGATTCTACCCATTCTAAACTACCCCGATAAACGCCTAAGAATCAAAGCCAAACACGTGGACTCGGTTGATGAAACCATACAAAATTTAATCAAAGATATGTTTGAAACCATGTATGCTAAAGATGGTATTGGCTTAGCTGCCACTCAAGTTGACCGACATTTACAAGTAGTGGTAATCGATGTGCCGGACTCACAAAATGACTATCAATTATTATTAAAAAATCGCCAAAATGACTCATACAAGCAGCCAAAAAGGCAACACCCTTTATATTTTATCAACCCAAAAATTAAAGAAAAAGATGGGCAAGAAACACACACCGAAGGCTGCCTATCTGTGCCAGATTTTCAAGCAGAAGTACAACGCGCTAATCATATTAAAGTTGAAGCGCTCAACGAAAAAAGTGAAGTATTTACCTTGCAAGCAACCGGGCTACTTGCTATTTGCATCCAGCATGAACTGGATCATTTAAAGGGTATTTTATTTGTTGATTATTTATCCAAACTCAAGCAAAAACGCCTACTAGAAAAAACAAAAAAGATGATTAAAGGCTAGTCTGTGTCAGTCCAAATTGATTCGTACAAGCTCAATTCGAAAGTATTAATCGTGGTACATTAAAGAAAAAAATTCAACGATACAAACTCTAACACTTTATAATTATTTTTAACTACCTGTCAAATTTTAAAGGAATAAAATGTCTATACAACGCGCCTTAATCAGTGTTTCTGATAAAACTAGATTGATTGATTTTGCCCAATTTTTAGCAGATAAAAATATCGAAATTATTTCCACAGGCGGCACAGCCAAACTGTTGAATGAGCATCATATTCCAGTCATTGAAGTATCAGACTACACAGGATTTCCTGAGATGATGGCAGGTCGAGTTAGAACCCTTAATCCTAAAATTCATGGCGGTATTCTAGCGCGCCGTGGGCTTGATGAAGGTGTGATGATAGAAAACGACATTAAGCCAATTGATTTAGTTGTGGTTAACCTTTATCCATTCCAAGCAACGATTGCTAGGACTGACTGCGCGTTGGAAGATGCGATTGAAAATATTGATATTGGCGGCCCAGCAATGCTAAGATCGAGTGCCAAAAATCATGCATCTGTGACAGTCGTGGTAGATGGGGCGGATTATCAAAAAGTCATGAGTGAAATTAGTAAATCAGGCAATACCACGCTTGAAACTCGAACCAAACTAGCTCTTAAAACATTTGAACATACAGCAGCTTATGACGGTGCTATTGCCAATTATTTAGGCAAAGGCGAAGATGGTTTTTCTAATACCATCAATCTGCAATTTAACAAGATTCAATCAATGCGCTATGGGGAAAATCCACACCAAAATGCTGCATTCTATGTTGAGAATAATATCACTGAGGCCTGCGTAGCATCCTCAACGCAATGCCAAGGTAAGGAGATGTCATACAATAATGTGGCAGATGCAGATGCAGCGCTTGAGTGCGCACGCAGTTTTGATGAGCCGTGTTGCGTGATTGTTAAGCACGCTAATCCATGTGGTGTTGCCGTACGTGCTGACATTTTTAATGCTTACGATGACGCTTTTAAAACCGATCCAACTTCGGCATTTGGTGGCACTATTGCTTTTAATCGTAACCTAGACAAAAAGACAGCACAACGTATTATTGAGCGTCAGTTTGTTGAAGTCATTATTGCACCTAATGTTGATAATGATGCTAAAGAAGTATTATCAGCCAAACAAAATATACGTGTACTAAAATGTGGCGATTTGAACACAGCAAACCCTTCGCTAGATTATAAGCGTGTGACTGGTGGCTTGTTAGTACAAGATAAGGACTTGGGTATTATCACAGAAGATGATATTAAATGTGTCAGCAATTTAGTACCCACTAAAAACCAAGTTAAAGATTTATTATTTGCTTGGAAAGTCGCCAAAGCGGTTAAATCAAACGCCATTGTTTACACTAAAAACCAGATGACCATTGGTGTTGGTGCAGGTCAAATGTCTAGAGTCTACTCTGCTAAAATCGCTGGCATTAAGGCGGCTGACGAATCTCTCACTGTTAAAGGTTGTGTAATGGCATCCGATGCCTTTTTCCCATTTCGGGATGGTATTGACGCAGCAGCACAAGCTGGCATTAAAGCCATTATTCAACCAGGCGGCTCAATGCGTGATGCCGAAGTTATAAAAGCAGTAAATGAGTATGGTATTGCAATGGTATTGACAGGCATGCGTCACTTTAAACATTAACTGGAAAAATAACCATGTCAGTCAAAAAAATTAAGGTCTACCCACAAATAAATACAATGTCCATCGTTGGTGGTAAGCTTGATGCGCTTACGCAGGAATATGAAAATACTAAAGATTTAAAGACAGCGCTAGAGGGTTGGGTGAACATGATAAAAAAATATGACTCAGTGGGTTATTATCCCTTGGTTAAGCCTGAATTCATTAGTGAAGTGTTGGTAGGTGCATTCTCTAATATCAAACTAACCAAAAAAGCGGTTATTGCAGACAATAATTATCAAAACATAAGTGACTATCCTCAATGCAATCGAGTGTTTCAATTACCCAATGAAATTAAAACCCAAATATTAAAACGCCTTAGCGGGTATTTTGTCAGCTATCAGACAGATAATTGGGAAATACTAAGCGTTGAATCTATTGACAATCCTTAAATGCTAAATATTTATGAAAGAATTCTTACTTTAAACGACCTGCCTTTTAATTTATCATGACTTATCTTTCTTAATGCAGTTTTAACCAATTCTGAACTGACCGCAACATAAGACCAATGGCTAAGTATATTAATCTTACCAATCTTCTCAAAAGTAACACCCCCTTTCCCAGTCAATCCACCCACAATGTCACCTGGGCGTAACTTTTGTTTTTTACCGCCATCTATCTTTAAGGTTGTCATGGGTGGTTTTTTAATGGGTTTATTTAAGTAATGCTCACTTGGTAGTGAATCAGGAATAATCTCATTCCCAATACCTAACTCCAACGCATTGAGTTTGTAAGTTTCTCTATCACTATACAAAGTACAAGCAATGCCAGTACGACCTGCTCTGCCAGTACGACCAATGCGGTGTGTATGGACTTGCTCATCATGAGCAATGTTAAAATTAATCACCATATCGAGTGAGTCAATATCCAAACCACGAGCTGCTACATCAGTTGCCACAAGAACAGATACGCTTTTATTAGAAAATCTAATCAATGCTTGGCCGCGTTCTCGTTGGTCAAGATCGCCACTCATTGCCAATGCGTAAAATCCATAATAAATTAACTCATCAGTCACTTCTTGCGCATCGCGCTTGGTATTACAAAAAACTAAACTAGATTCAGGCTTGTATTTTGCCAATAAAAGCCTCAAAGCTGTCATGCGCTCATCATCCGTATTGATTTTGTAAAAATATTGCTTAATAGTCGATTCTTCGTGTATTGATGGTGCTCTAACCATAACGGGGGACTTCATCACGCGTTGCGCAATACTGGCAATAGTATCTGGATAAGTCGCACTAAATAATAAAGTTTGTCGATTGACAGATATTGTTTCAATAATACTATCAATGGATTCTTGAAAACCCATATCTAGCATACGATCTGCCTCGTCAAGTACCAATGTACTAACCTGATTCAATTTAAGCGTGCCTTTTCGCAAATGCTCTTCAATGCGCCCAGGCGTACCCACCACGATATGAATACCATGTGCTAATGAGCCGATTTGTGGCCCAAAGGGCGTGCCACCACACAGTGATAAAATCTTAATATTATGAATGGCTCTAGCAAGTTTTTGAATTTCAACTGCCACCTGATTAGCCAACTCACGAGTTGGACACAAAACAATGGATTGTACTTTAAACGATTTAATATCCAATTTTTGCAACAAACCCAAGCCAAATGCCGCCGTTTTGCCCGAACCTGTCTTGCCTTGTCCAATTACATCTTTGCCAGATAGAATGGCTGGCAAACTCAACTGCTGAATAGGCATCATTGAATCATAGCCCAAGGTGTTTAAATTTTTAAATAAATCTGGATGTAAATCCAATGAAGAAAAATTAGTTGTGTTCAAAATATAATAAAGGTCAATTAGTATAGGATAAATTTTACGCCAATCTTTCATGTTAAAACCCTCATACTGCTAACCTGAAAATAAAATTTATCCATTCCAGATATGTATTTTTTTATAAAAAATTCAATACAGCGTCTGAAAAAAGAGGATAATAATATTTATCCGTTGTGTTTGTGATTGGTATACCCTGAGCCGATAAATAAATACATCAGGAAATGCGATAGCTTACTATTGAGCAAGCCCATCTTGAAATGGGAAGCCTGCGGTAATCTTCAAACTTCCGCCTTGAGCCTTATGGTTCAGGTTTTCTTCAACACGGCACAATGGACTTTTTTTAAAAGTCTTAATTCTTATTATGCAAGCATTAAGACTCACACTCAGACAAAAAAGACGTGCTATTAGTCACAGTAATCGAGAGAAATTCGCCAAACGCTTATTCTCCCAAATACAAGAATTAACCACTTTTAAACGCGGACAAAAAATTGCCATTTATCTACCAAACGATGGTGAAATTGATACTAAATATATCACTAACTTTTTAAAAAAACAAGATTTTAGTGTCTGTTTACCAATATTAGATAATAAAATCCTTAAATTTTCAAAAGTTAATAGGCATTTCAAAAAAAATCGATTTGGCATTAAAGAGCCTATTTCTACCCAAATTTTAAATGCCAAACAAATGAATATTATCTTCATGCCACTGGTAGGCTTTGATAAAAACAAAAACCGAATTGGCATGGGTGGCGGCTTTTATGACCGCACACTGGCTTTTACAAAATGCCAACAAAATTATAAAAACCCAAAGCTTTATGGCTTGGCATTTGATTGTCAAAGAGTGGATAGAATAAAAACCCAAACATGGGATATACCGCTTGATGCAGTCATTACTCCTAGTGATATTTTTTAGATAAACCAACTGTCTTTTGGTGCTACCTAATGCAATATATTAAAAAAAAACAATGCACTAGATTGATAATAACTGTCAAATACTAAATACCTAAAAAATATCTGGTTTAACAAACCTTAAATCAGTTGAGCCTAAATCAATGCGTTTAATAATCAAACCAGCATTATTGGCAATCAAAGCCGTTGCACCTCTTGCATCAAAATATCGGCATTGCCTAGTAAAATAATGACTACTTGGTAGCCCCCATCAAAAACATGCTGCTTAACTCTAAATGGCAACTTGCTTGGCAAGATTCTATATTTCGACTTACTACAACAATCATTCAGCAGATAGGAATTTTTAATATACCTCTCTGCTTCATTTGCAACAAGAAAATTCGAAACCTTAAAAATTAATAACAATGCTATTACAGATTTTATCATTACATTAAACCTACATTCTGAAAATACATTTCAGCTAAATTGAAACGAGAATAATCGTCTCCTAACTCCATACCCTTCTTGAAATATTTAGTTTTATGCAAGATTTTTTATCATTAATTAAAAACTTAAGTTTTTCTTTTGCTTGTGTTAAATAACCTCTATGCGCATTATTGCTATCTAAATAATCAATTTTTTCTTGATTTAAAAATTCCTGATAACTCTCAATAATATCTAATTTTTCTGCTTTCAACAATTCTGACGGTCTGCTTCTAATATAAGAACTCTATATAGTGCTTCCTCGCTATAAATACCATCAGGGTATTTTTCTAAATATTCATCATAATAATCTTGCTTGTCTTTTTGTGTTGCTGTATCTCAATCTTTATTATCATAGTTATGTTCAATAACTATTAAGTAGTCATTATACGAAGAGATGTCTTTAAGGTTAAATGTTTTCATGATCGCCCTCAAATGATCCATTCATAAAAGACTTTACTTTATTATCAACCTTCTGTTGAGTTTTGGTTTTTCATCAGTCTTATCGTTTTCTTGCACTACTTGAATAAATTCTGGAACTAAGCACAGACTCTTATCTCTAGTTTTTAATACTGCTACAATTTCTTGTTTGGTATTAAGTGGCTTGTTACTTCTGAATTTAAGATTGTGACTAATATTACTCGTATCATTATTATAAATTAACTCATAGTTGTTTAAATATAGTGCCTCTGTATTGCCATAATTTAATATCTTAGATGCTTCACTTTCGCCATTCAATCTAAATGAAACTCTTAGTCTAGTTTGTGCTCCATAATTGCAGAATTAATCCCTGATGATCCAACTGCTTGAGTTGATAAAATCAGATGAATGCCAAAAGCGCCACCTTCACCTTGCTTAACAATGTTTTCTAAAATATCATTAATTTCTTTTTGCTGAGAGTAATCACCTGTAAATAATTTATACACTTCATCAATCACTAATATTGTATGTGGGATTGGTTTATTAGAGTTTAAAGCGTTGTATTCATCAATACTGGTATATTTTTTAGCAATTTCGGTAATGATGTTTTTAAAAAATACACTTTTACCAGGCCTTGCTGTACCAACAATAAATGCATAAAAACTTTCTGATTTATAACCTAGAAAAAAATCAATACTTTGTCTACCATCAGCGCTGATGGCAAGTGGTGCAGCAAGGAAATTTTTACTTTGATAAGTATTGCTCATATCAGTTTGCAATAAATCAAACACCTTGTCTAAGATTTTTTGTCGACCATCTTGGGCCAATACTCGACTTGAATTGATGTTTTTCCATTAGTGCTAACAATGGTTCTAAGGTTGGGTATTTTTCACGTTTGGATCAGTATTGCATCCATAGCAACAAACATGTTTGCCATTAGAGAGTTTAAGTTGATTCTTCTCAAGCATAAGATTGATACTACCCAAAAGTTTATCAAATAGATTTTGTTAATGGTGTCTAACTGAGAATCTGGTATGTTGATAACACTATCAGCAAAAGCTTGTTCTTGGGTGGTTATAACACGCATATTTTTATAAGTAATTAATAGTTATAGTATATTACTATAATATTGGTATTTAATTCATAGGAGTCTTTTGGTTGGTTTAGAGGGTTTTTTCTGGGTTTAATGCAGGGGTGGGTCTTATTTTAGGTAGGATTTTTTACCAAGTAAACTTAACTACTTAAAATGACTGAGAAATTTAATAAAATGGATTTAGAATAACAAGAAAAATTAGTGGATTTTTTACAAGTAGCTATTAAATATTAAACGGTGTATTGCCTGAAGCTTGTTTTTGCAAGAAAGACTTTAAAGTCGAGCTTTCGTTGATTAAATTCATACCAAAACCACGTAACCACCTAAGTGGCTCGTTATTTTCTTTATAAATCCAATTGAGTCCAGTCATGGTTTTTGCCATGAGTTCATTGTCCAATCTTCTGGTTCTAGCATATTTTCGTAACACTAAATAATCGCCTAAAGATTTATTATTAGATTGTAATTGTTGTGATAATTCTGCAACATCAGAAAATCCTAAATTAACGCCTTGACCTGCAAGGGGGTGGATGTTGTGTGCGGCATCGCCAATTAATGCTAAATTATTTTGCACATAATCTTGTGCACTACGCTCAATAAGTGGAAAAGCTTGAATATCGCTAACAACTTTAAATCGACCAAATCTATACTCAACACCTTGGGAAAGCTTGTCAGCAAACTTCTCAGTTGAAAGTTGCATAAGTTCATTAGCTAAATGATTTTCTGCCGACCAGACAATAGATGCTTGTGTGTCACTTAAAGGCAGTAAAGCAATAATACTGTCTGACAAAAAGCGTTGCCAGGTTGTATTTTGAAAACTTTGCGATGATTCAATATTGCAAACAATGGCTTTTTGTTGGTAATTATTCTCAACGTATTCAATGTCTGCCAATTCTCTAACGTTTGATTTAGCACCATCTGCACCAATCAATAAACTACATGCTACCTGCTGATTATTATCCAAATCAGCTTGATAGCCGTCATCAATTTTATGAATGGCAGTTAGTTTTGTACGAATAAATTCAATATGGGCTTTTTCTAATGCCGCATACATTGCAGATTGTATGGCATCATTCTCAATAATATAGCCCAATTGATCAACGCCCCCATCTTCTTTGTGAAAATCTAAACTACCATGAGAATTTTGATCCCAGACATGAGTATCAGTAAACGTATATTTACGCTTAATTAATCCCCACACGCCAATATTTTTTAAAAGTGCCTCTGATTTAGGCGTAATTGCACTAACGCGTGTATGGTGCTTATCTTGTAATTCTGGATTGGGGCAGTTAGGCTCAATAATAACAATCTTTAAGCCTTTATTAATCATAGATAAAGCAAATGCTTGTCCTACCATGCTGCCGCCGATAATGGCAATGTCGTATTGCAAATTGTTTTCAGCGTGCATTAAGCCTCTCCTGCGATGGTCATCTGATTCACTAAAACAGAACCAACTTTAATATTACTACGGTGGTCAATATCTGAACCAATGCGCTCAACGCCTAATAGTATTTCTTTAAGGTTGCCAGCAATTGTAATGCCTGACACTGGATATTGAATTTTGCCATTATCCACCCAAAAGCCCAAAGCACCACGAGAATAATCACCTGTTATGTCATTTACACCTTGTCCCATCAACTCAGTTACTACTAGGCCTTGGTGCATGTCTTTAATCATCTCATCAAGACCACCTTCGAATCCGTGCTCAATCATCACATTATTTATCCCACCTGCATTTGCTGTGGTTTTAAGACCTAGTTGATTGGCTGAATATTGTCCCATAATATAACTTTGCACTTGGCCATCTTTGACAAAATATTGCCGTCTTTTTAACACGCCATCTTGGTCAAAGGGCTTAGCACCAATAGTTTTTTTAATCAATGGATTTTCTAATAAACTAATGCCACTAGGCATTACCTTTTGCTCAATACTGCCTAATAAAAATGTTGATTTTTTATATTGACGAGCGCCACTTAATGCACTCATTAATTGTGCAAATAATCCACCAGACAAGCGTGGTGTGAAGATAACTGAACATTTTTGTGAGATCAGTGATCTTGCACCAAGTTTATTAATGGCCAACTTTGCCACTTTTTGACCGATAGCCTCTGGTAGTTCTAAATCATTACTATCTAATGCTGATGTATATTCATAAGCCGTTTGCATATCTTTGCCTTGTTTGGCGATAATGGAGCAATGAAGCGAATGCTTAGCACCTTTTTGTACTGCCATCATGCCATGCGAGTTTACATACAAACCCTTGCCTTGAAAACTTGATAGTTCGGCACCATCTGAGTTGTTAATATATTCTTGTTCTAATGCTTTTGCTTCACAACGCATGGCCAATTCAATGCTATCACTTGGATCTAGATTCCATGGATAGTACAAATCTAAATCAGGTGGATTAAATGCCATTAATTCTTTTGGTGCTAAACCATTAAACTCATCATTTTGTGTATATTTAGCAATTAGACAAGCAGATTCAATAGTTTTGCTAATGCTCTGTCTGCTCAAATCAAGACTGGATGCGTGTCCTTTTTTATTGCCCATATAAATATTAATATCAAAACTCTTGTCTAAGTGATATTCTAAAGTTTCAACTTTACCTAATCTGACAGCAGTAGAAATACCAGAGCTCGAACTTAACGAAATTTCATAATCAGTAATATCATGCTTTTTTAATAAATCAATAGCAAGTTGCGCGGTGTTTTCTAATGAGGATGACATGATAGAATTATACTAAATAATCAAAATCTGTAGGCTTGAAAAAGCTTATAACACCATGCGAATGATTCATACGCATGGTGTCAAATATCATAGATTTAATCGGCATCCACAATGCCATAATACCCAATACAATAATCAATAAGCCAGATAAACGCCGAATCCAGGGTTTTTGAATTAAAAGACCCAATTGGGTAGATAGACTTGCCATTAACAACAGGCTTGGTAATGTCCCTAATCCAAATGCCAGCATAATTAAACCACCTTCAAGCATCGAGCCAGACAAAACAGCAAAACTAAGCGCACCATAAACCAATCCACAGGGAATAGCACCCCATAATAAGCCAGTAAAAAATGCACTTCTAAGATTTCTGATTGGCAAAAACTGTTGAGTTAGTGGCTGTAATTTTGCCCAAAGTTTAGTGCCAAATTTTTCTAATATTTGGATGCTGGATGACCAATTTCCTATATACAGTCCTACCATAACCATCAACACACCTGAAAATATTCGCAAAACCTTATCAAACACATTCATTTGTAATGTTTGTACTAGTAAAGTGCCGATTAAGCCAAAAATAGTCCCCATCAGCATATAGCTTAAAATTCTACCAAGGTTATAATTCAAATGAAAGAGTACTACTTTTTTTGGATTGGCTCTCACTTGGGGGTCAAGCCCAGCACTGAGCATACCTACCACACCACCACACATACCTAAGCAGTGCACACCACCTAATAATCCCATTAAAAAAACACTAATAAAAATATCCATTAAGTATTACCACTACCCAACGAGCGTTCTACTTCAAGCAAATGAATGCGCCTAGAGTCAGTTTTTAAAATTTTAAAATCAAAGCCTTGTAGTGATATTTCATCCATCTGCTCAGGCAAACGAGTAAAGCCCTTAATGACCAAGCCAGCTACTGTATCAATATTTTCGACTTGTAATTTCACCCTAAAGAACTCATCAAATTCTTCAATAGGGGTGTTGGCTTTGAGTAAGAATCTACCTTCACCAAAATCAATAATGTTATCTTCTTCTAAATCGTGCTCATCTTCAATCTCACCCACAATTTGTTCTAATACATCTTCAAGTGTTATCAAACCTGCAATTTCGCCATACTCATCCATCACAATTGCCATGTGTGATTTTTTTTGTTGAAAATCTCTTAACAATGCACCAAGAGTTTTGCTTTCTGGCACAAGGATAGAATCTCGCAAATACTCTTTATAATTAAACTCAGACTTTTGGTCGCCTGCTAAAAACTCAAGCAAATCCTTAGCTAAAATCACACCTTGAATTTTATTCTTATTGCTATTAATAATTGGAAACCTAGAGTGTGAAGATTTAATCATAATATCAAGCAATTCTTTAGTGCTTGCTTGATGCTCAATCATCACCATTTTTGATTTTGGCACCATTACATCGCGCACTTCTAGTTTTTCAAGCTGCATCGTACCTTCAATAATTGAGCGAGAATGGGAATCAATGACATGGTTTTCCTCCGCTTCTTTGAGTACTTGTAAAAGCTCATCACCTGAGCGTAGCGGCGTATGCAGGCAGCGTTTTTTAAGTCTTTGTAAAAAGGAGAATTTCGATAGGAGTTGTTTTTCGTTCATTAACGTTTATGTAGATTTAAAACACTATTTTAACAAAGTTCAAGTTTCTTACCGCCACGCATCTTTTTACCTTGTGCAGCCCGCTCCTTGCGCACTGCTTTAGGGTCAGCAATCAGTGGACGATAAATCTCAACTCGGTCTTTGTCTCTAAGTATTGTATCAAGTTTGGCAATTTTACCAAAAATACCAGTTTTGTCTTTAATAAGATCAACCTGCGGATAAATATCCAATATGCCAGATACCTCAATCGCTTGCTTTAAAGTCACCCCTTCGTTCACTTCTAGCTCAAGTAAAGTCTGCTTATCTCTTAAAGCGTAGGCAACCTCAATTTGCATCGCAAAATTGTTGTGCTTGTTTAAAATCAAGCGTGCCTTCATAAATCGCCCGTCCAGTAATCGCCCCCATAATGCCAAAGTGTGCCTCAACTAATAATCCAGAGATGTCTTCCATATTAGTAATTCCGCCCGAGGCAATAATGGGAATTGAGGTTTGCTTAGCAAGATTAACTGTGGCTTTGACATTCACTCCCTGCATCATGCCATCACACGCAATATCTGTATAAACAATAGAACTCACCCCGTCTTGTTCAAATTTTTTCGATAAATCCACCACATTCAAATCCGTTTGCTGCGCCCAACCCTGTGTTGCCACCAAACCATCATTCGCATCCAAACCCACAATCACCTTGCCAGGGAATTCACGACACAACTCAGATACAAACTCAGGGTTTGTTACTGCCATCGTACCAATAATCAAATAACTAATGCCCACTTCGATATAAGTATTCGCAATCTGCATATTACGAATACCACCTCCAATTTGCACTGGCAAATCAGGAAATGCTGATACGATTTCAGTCACACTAACCGCATTGACGGGTTTGCCTTCAAACGCACCATTAAGATCCACCAAGTGTAATCTGCGCGTACCTTGCTCTACCCACTGCGCCGCCATTTCAACAGGGTTATCAGAAAATACTGTCGTATCGGTCATCAAACCTTGTCTTAAACGAACACATTGACCATCTTTTAAATCTATTGCTGGAATAACAACCATATTTTCTCTTAATTATTGTGTCAACAATATCCAATCATTTCAAGCAAATATTGCTGATTAGAATTTTCACCACTTTTAAAATCTGACAAAAAATCCTAGTGTATAGGTGCAATTTATTAATCAAACCCTCTAAATAACCACTTATTTTTTCTTATCTTTTTAGTTACGTATTATAGCTTTTAGATCCTTACTCACTCTATAAGTTTTACTGCTCAATATCATGATTTCTTTAGCCAAGTAATGCTTCTTTTAGCAATAGAAGAGTGCATTTAACGTTATGTTCAAGCAATAACCTTAAGAATATAAGTGAAGTTTTATAAAACATTTATAATTTTTAGACATTATCTCCTCCTTTATCCTTATTTATATCAAGATCAAAGGAAATACTATACCTAAGACTTAATCCAAATAGAAATTACGCTAAAACTAAAGCCTAAATCTATTAAATCCATAAATAAAGAAATAAGCTCGGACATGAAAAAGCCATTACTAACGTATAAAAAATACGCTGTGGTTTACTTTCAAACATTTTATACCTCTTATACCTCTTATACCTCGCTTAATTAGTAACTATTATGAGTACTTACCATTCACCAATGATTGGCATGTTAACCCATGATTCTTGTATTTCCAATGCATCACCCTCTTGCAATAGTTCAATTGATATATTATCAGGTGAGCGCACAAAAGCCATATGCCCATTTTTAGGCGGAAAATTAATAACAACATCCGCATCCATCAATCGCTTACATGTCTCATATATATTTTTTACTCTAAATGCCAAGTGTCCGAAATTTCTCCCTCCGGTATATTCTTCTTTATTCCAATTGTGAGTAATTTCAATTAATGGTGGATTTGCATGGTTGGCATCTTCATCTGCTGCCAAAAAAATAAGCGTGAACTCTTCTTGGGGATAATCTTTCCTGCTAACTTCAATCAAACCCAAAACATCGCAATAAAACTGCAAGGTTTTATCAAGATCAGTTACTCTAATCATAGTATGTAAGTACTTCATATTTATTTCCTATTGCTCACAAAATTGAATCTTCTCAATTGATTTAAAACTAGTAGGGATTTTCCCCAAAACAATTTTTTAGCATTTTGGCATTTTTTACTTGTGCCAAGCAATCCAAAATACAATAACACCGTCAAACATTCATCCAAAATCTAAACATAAAAACATTTTATCACCTTTTTTAATTGATTAATGAAAGCTAATTAAACTATAGAACGAGTAAGAGAGGATATTTGAGAACGCTTAACTTCTTCCTTAACAGCAAGACGCTCAGGAGTATTATCATCAGCAAGAGTATAAGCATTATCCTCACGAAGGATCTTAAGATTCATAAAATCCGCAGGCATATCATGCTCGTATTTACGATCATAATATGTAGGAGGACGCATTTTCTTACCACGAACAACAATAGAGTCAGCAGGATAAACATCAGATTTAAATTTATCATACCATCCAGAACCAATACCAGGTTTTAAAGACATAGTACTATATTCAGGTAGAAGAGACCAAACTTCACCAGTAGCATCATCAACACAACGATAATGGTCGTCCTTACGACGACCATTAATCTTTTTCATAACATAAGGAGTCACATAAGCAGTGGACTCAAAGGTGACAGACCCAACAGTAGTGAAACCCTTTCCCCAAAGGGTTTCAAGAATCTCAGAAATATAAAGAAAAGTACCATCTTTATTTTTTTAAAAAGGAACTCGATCTTCGAAATGATGATTAAAGAGAATAGCATGATAGTGAGGGCGTTTATGTAAATCGCCATACTCACCACAATGATAGAAACAAATCTTTTTATGAGAATACTTCTTACGAAGAGGTTTCATAAAGAGTTGAAAATGACGTTTATCTAAGCTGCGATTAGAAGGAAGATTGTCATTATCGTAAGTAAGAGTAATGAAAGAATTATCTGGATAAAGAGAAGCTTCATGTATGCAGCGAATAGCCCATTGATGAGAACGCTCCAGTCTACAACCTATACATTGACCACACGGAAGTAAAAGTGTAGTCTCGTAAGGAAGAGGAGAATTGAAATGGATAACAGTAGAGTCATAATCACAGTAAGCAGTTAGTGGATGGAAACAAGCCACTATAGACGTATACCAACCTCGAGAAAGAGGACGAGAACGATTATAAGGATGAGTCCGAAAAGCAGTAGGAGAAAAAGTACGACGAGGATTTAATTTAAATCTTTTACGCATTAGAGAATCTCCATAATTTTTATTTTAAAGAAAAAATGCTTTTTAATTTTTTTTTATTAGTCTAAACATACTGAAATAATCATTTTGGTGTCACCTAGACCAGTTACATTTGAATAGGCTCCACAGACGGGTTCATAATTGCCTTTTTAGAAGGTGAAGTAGCATGCTCGATCAAGCCAAGATCGTTAAGAATTTCAAGATCGCTAGAATCATCACTATGAACACATGAAAGAAAATCATTTAAGTTATTATTAAAATGATCACGAACAGCAGAAGAAAGAGATTCGAACATAGAGTAAGAATCAGCTTTTGCATCCATAGACTGCTGAAAAGAAGGGTAAGATGCAAAATCACCATAAACGGGACGATCAGTAAGGGAAGGATCCCCAAGAATTCCAGTAGTATGGAAAGACTTAACAAGTATATTGATATCAGCACCATCCTTAAAGGATTGATGAGTCATAGAAGGTTGCGAATTAGCAATAGAAGTATCAGGACGATCAGAGTAAACATCAGAGTAAACATCGTAAATTGTAGGTTTTGGTTTTTGCATAATATTTCCTATATGAAGGGAGAGTAGTTATTACCCACTCTCTGGGTTAGGCCTAAAGGACCCCAGAGTGAGAATAACATTATTTGAGCCGACGCTTACGCGAAGCGGCTTTAGCACGTTCAAGGAACGAAGGAGAAGAAGGTAGAAGAGCACCAGCACCCCCGAAGCAGACCTCCAAAAAGATTACCAGATACGGCTACCGTTAAAGAAGCTCATCCTCTAAAAGGAATGGCATATTTTTTTCTTGCTCAGCCGCTATTTCTTCTTCGTTTGTAGATACTGTAATAGAACGCCCAGCAAGTAATGATTTTCCATTTTTTAAGGTAGCGCCAATAAAACAGGCTGGGCCATGACAAACTGCAGCAATGATTTTGTTGTCTCCATAAAAATGTTGAAGGATGTTTTATTGATGTTAGGGTTATTGGGTAAATCAAACATTGTACCGTGTTCCCCAGGGAAAATACTGCATCATAATCACCAAGACTAACTTCTGATAATTTATGTTGGATTGCTTTGAGGATCAATAGGCACCCGTTCCATCCTCAACACTTGCAGTCTCAACCGTAAGACCTTCTTGTATAAAAAATTGATAAGGAACAACATACTCTTCTAGCCATATTTCTGTCAGCTTATTTTTTAGCATTATGCCACAACTCGTTACTATAATTAAAATACATCGTTAGTATAAATATACTTATGGTTAGCTTTGAATGGTACCGTAGTTTCATACACAGTGACAAGTGCCTCAGGATTTCTTTTTTTTACGCAGCCTACCGTTAGTCAGCAGATTACTTCTCTAGAGACAATGCTTGGTACAAAGTTATTTGAAAGAATACCAAGAAAAATGATTCCAACAGATGATGGTAAGGCGCTTTATCCTAGAGTGGTTTCATCTGTCAATATTCTTAAATCAACACCAATACATATTATCGAGAAAGAAACAATCTAACATCCCTAGTTAGATTATGCCTCCCTAATGAGTTTTTCCTTAAGAAAATTTTAAGCTACTTAGTAGGTGAAGAAGGTTACATATATCGCATTACCTTTGGGAGCGTTCATAGTTTACTAGACAAATTAGAAAAGAAAAAACTAGATATTGTCGTTGCTGCAAGAAAGAAGCTTTACAATAAAAGAATTGAGTATCAGAAACTATTCGTAGAAAAGTTTGTTTTAGTGCAGTCAACAAAATCAAACAGTTCACTAAAAAAATTACAGACAATGAAAAAGAGCATCCTAGCGAGTCCTTACTACTACAACAGAACTGAATAAGTTAATACAGACCTGCCAATTATTCGCCGGCACTGGAATGACGTGTTTCAAACAAAACCAGCCATCACGCCTTCTACTGTTATCCCCAACTTAAACATCATGGCAAAGACCGTTGAAATGGACAAAGGCATTAGCCTACTACCTTCCTACATTTGTGTTGATGCAATTAAGGAAGGAAAGCTAGAAATTAAAATAAATATTTCTTTTTGATCTTGATGCTCTGATATGTCTTTATGCATCCCTCCATATCCATCTTGCCCTAAAAATATAGATTCCTCTACATCTAAATTAAACTTAATTCCTTTATGGCTTTCTATACTCTATATCTGCATTGTTAGCAGAATACAAATGTTTTTCTTTTATTTTTAATATCTGCAACAAAATCTATATATTCTTTTAATAATCTAGCTATTGGAGAAACTGTACTGCTCTTGAGTGTCTGTAGACCATTGGTCATCATAGGTTCTTTATAATTTTAGGATACTCTTTAGATTTATACATATCACTCACAAAAGTCAAAGTATCTAATGCTCTACTTAATGCTGTCTCATTATATTTGGTTAATTTTTTTCTAATAGTGTTATCAAGAGATTAACCAACAGAAACATTGTTGTTAGTCGTTGCTGCCCATCAATGATAACCATAACCTTTGTTGGCGCCCCTAACAATAGATACAATAGACTGATGTTTAGTATCGTGCATTGTTATAACAAATCCCAAGAAAGTAATATAATCTTCACTATTCCCTAATTGCTCTAACCCGTAAACAATACCCTACCAGATTCGATTAATATCATCTTTCTTCTATGAGTAAGGTCTCTAGTAAGCAGGAATATAAAAACGATCTTCATAAACAGCAATTTCATCTTTATCAGATAAATAAACTACAATATAAAAAAATAGGCAGTACTAGCTTCTTAACACCAAAAGGAGGTGAGGTCAAAATTTCATTTAAAGTAGAAAATTTTGTGCCTCCTCTTTAGCATTTTTGAAAAAGTCCTCTATTATGCTCCACACTTTTAAATAAATAGAGTCTTTAGGTGGTACAATCTTCCAACCACCTTTTATTTCTCTATGTATACCACTGTTTTCTAATGTAGCTTTATACATATTTTTTTCTACGGGATATTCTTCAATGCCTAAATCTAGCTTATCAGAATTATTTAATAATACTGTTAATAGCTTTCTACGACCTACATTTACCTGAGCCAATGGACGATTTCTATTAATAAATTCATTTTTAATAATTGGAGTTTGGTAAAAAATATTCTCTAGGGTTCTGGAAAATAATTTTTGAATATCTCTTTTATATTATTTGTTGAAAATCGTTCTATCGCACTATTAACCTCAACCGCTGTTCTTTGCACTTGTAAACCATTGGTTAATTGCAACAAAATAAACAATAGGATATTGTTATCGTAAGTCACCTCAACACAAGTATCTGTAATAAAAAAATATCATTGCTTTCATGACGAGCTGAATATTCTAAAAACTTACCTAACTCATCAACAACCCTTTGCCACCATTATTTTGAATATTAATAACTAAATTACTTACTTTGGATAACGATACCTTGTCATTAGACAGTAGCTTATCAATTATTGCCAAACTCGTACCATCCGCTATGTTTAATGCCGCATAATAATCAATAACACTTGTTTTAAATGTTTTTAAAATACCGCAATAAGTGAGTCTGGATTACCCGTAATTAGCACCTCACAATAGCCATTAGAGCCCTTTTAAGGGCTTGCCAATATCGGTTGCAAAATTAGTGTTTTCTGTGCGTAATTTTTTACACGCTAATTTACTAAGTGTTGTCTTAATAGAAATTGTTTTACTGTCTCTAAATTTATTGTTGATATTGTGAGCAATAACTTCAATTGGTGTATTTTTTGGACTAAGAGAAAAATGATACTTTCCATTAAAATGTTTGATTAAACCCAGCAAAGATAAAGGAGACTCCAGCATATCTTCTATTTGAGTTTTTGCTGATTTGTGTGGTGCACACATTCTTAAAATTACCTGAATATCTATCTTTATGGTTTAAAAATTTACCAAATTTGGTGATTGAGTCATTACCTATAACCTTGGTTGCTATTAGTAACGAATAGCGGCAACCATATTTTTACCCACGTCCAAATTAACCGTTACATCGTCCGGGGTAAATACATCGGATATTTTGAGAGATTTTTTAGCTTGTACTGCTCGAATACCTTTTGTTATCCCAGCCATAACGAAGCTGAAAAGAGCCATATCTGCCAATTATAAAAGTATTATTCATACATATTTTATTCTAGTTATAACATTCTGTTTATACTTAAAACTTAAGAAATTTACCAGTTAAACCGTCGATACCCAACCGTCTCAACCAAGTGAGATTTATCGACCATTTTGCTTTCATCTAAATCAGTAATAATTCTAGCAACTCTCAAAATACGATGGTAGGCACGGGCTGATAGATTGAGTTTGTCGATGACATTGGATAATAGTTGCTTGTTGTCTTGGCTTAGGTTAATCAGTTTTTCTATTTCATCAGGTGCAAGTTTGTCGTTAGATTTACCTTGTTTTTTTAATTGGATACTATGCGCTTTAATGACTCTTTTTCTGATGATTTCACTGTTTTCCGTATTTTAAGAATTTTGATTAAGTGAGACTTCCTTAGGCAAGAGTGGCCCATTTAGCACCATATCAATCCTACCTAGTAGTGGGGCCTGATATTTTATTTTTAAATCTATCAATTTGGTCGCTGGTACAATGGAATTTGGCAGTAGCATCGTCATAAAATCCACAGGGACAAGGGGGGGTTCATTGTACCAATAAGTTGAAAGTTTGCAGGGAAAGTGGTTTGTTGGGCGACTGAGTAAATAGAGGCGAGCTCTAAGGCTTTATCGATGCTTACTCTTAGTAGTGGCATGATTGAGAGTAAACACTCTGCCAACATGGTTTTGCCTGAACCGGGTGGGCCAATTAAAAGTAAATTGGTCGGCTATCAGCTAAATTGTGCATTAATTTATTAACATCACTAACGCCTTGTAAAACTCGCATACTTTGAGTAGATGCGTAGTACACGGATAAATAATGGCTTCGTCACCAGTGTGATATTGATTTGAATCTTAATCTGGCAAGGACATGCAATGCTTGGCTTGGCTTGGCTGCTTACAATGATGGCTGGCAATAATCCTTTGGTTGCTCGAAGTGAGGCCGTCTAAGCCTAGTTCACCATAAAATTCAAATGAATTAATATTGGGTTCAATTTGTTCAGAAGCCAGTAGCAATCCAATGGCAATTGACAAATCATACCTACCACCGCTTTTAGATAAATTAGCTGAGGCAAAACTAACAGTAATTCGCCCTTTAGGGAATTTGAACTTTGAGGTCATAATTGCACTGCGCACACGGTCTTTGCTCTCGCGTACTGTGCACCTTCAGGCAAATCCGACTATCGAGAATCCTGGCAAGTCACCTGAAATATGCACTTCAATGGTTACCAATAATGCGTCAAGTCCTATTGATACACGGGTAAATAATTTGCTTAGTTTACTCAATTTGTTTTAATTCCTCTAAACTCCATCTGGGTTTGATGTTAATTTCATGATGGATGTCACGTTGCCCATGGCTTAGGCGAAAATGTCCAACTAGGGCTATCATAGCACCATTGTCGGTGCAGAATTCTAGCCTTGGATAAAAGACATTTGTGCCTACTTTTTTACCCATTTGGTTAAGCTCTTTACGTAAAGATAAGTTTGCACTAACCCCACCTGCAACCACAAGCGTTGCGTATTTAGTTTGTTCTAACGCCCTTCTGCATTTAATCATGAGCGTTTGTGTAGCAGCTACTTCAAATGCTTTAGCGATGTCTGCTTTTTTGTTAGGATGCTTGGCAAAGGTGTTACGTGCAAACGTTTTAAGGCCACTAAAACTAAAATCAAGTCCAGGGCGATCAACCATAGGACGTGGAAACTTAAACGCATCAGGGTTGCCTTGCTCAACAAGCATCGCTAAAGCAGGACCGCCAGGATAACCCAAACCCAAAATCTTTGCTGTTTTATCAAATGCCTCGCCCACCGCATCATCTAAAGACTCGCCCAAAATTTTGTATTGACCAATGGCTTTAACATCAATCAGCATGGTGTGGCCACCTGAAACCAGCAAAGCTACAAAGGGAAATTTAGGTTGAGACTTTTCTAACAAAGGGGCTAGTAAATGCCCTTCCATATGATGCACAGCTAAAGACGGAATATCCAAACTCCAAGCCAAAGATTTAGCCACCGCACCCCCTACCAAAAGCGCACCTGCCAAACCAGGCCCGGCTGTATAGGCAATACCGTTTAAATCTTTCAGGGTAAATTTTGCGTCTACTAAAACTGCTTTAATTAAAGGCAACACCCTTTGGATATGATCACGTGATGCTAACTCAGGAACTACACCACCATATTCAGCGTGAATTTTAACAGATGAAAATAATTGATGTCCAATAAGGCCAAATTCAGAATGGTACAAGCCAATGCCCGTCTCATCACAAGAACTTTCTATGCCTAGCGTAATGAAATCAAATTGGGTAGCCTGTTGCTCCTGATGATTGTGCATTGTAGAGACAGAACTAGTCATACTCACCTAAATAAACCTCGCGAACTTTTTCATTGTAAAGAATTTGCTCTTTATTGCCTTGTGCAATAATCGCACCATTATGCAGCACGTAGGAGTAGCCACAAGTATCCAGCATTTCACGATAGTTATGATCCGTAATTAAGATACCAATATCTTTGTCTTTTAAGTGGTAAATAATTTTTTGAATATCCCCAACAGAAATTGGATCAACGCCTGCAAATGGCTCATCAAGTAATACAAATTTTGGATTCATTGCCAGTGCTCTAGCGATTTCTACCCTTCTTCTTTCACCGCCAGATAGACTGATACCTTTGATATAACGAATATGCTCAATGCTAAATTCTGCTAACAACTCTTCTAACCGATGAACTCTTTGTTTTTTATTAAGGCTAGAGTTTAACTCTAACACTGCCATAATGTTGTTTTCCACCGAAAGCTTGCGAAAAATAGAAGGCTCTTGAGGTAAGTAACCAAGCCCTAAATCAGCACGCTTGTGCATAGACAAATGCTCAATTCTTTTTTTGTTCAAAGATACTTTGCCTGAACTTGCTTTAACCAAACCACAAGCAATATAAAAACAAGTGGTTTTCCCCGCACCATTTGGACCTAACAATCCAACCACCTCTCCCCCTTGTACAAAAAATGAAACATCGTTAACCACATCCCTACCCGCGTAAGATTTACTAATATTTTGTATGCTTAAAACGTTACTAGACATAGTGATTGATATTGATTATAATTAATAATTTTAACAGTTAACCAGCTATTATATTTAATACTAAAAAACCTGGACCAAATATAATAATCAAGAGCAAAAACCCCAATCTAAAACAATCATATCTAAAGAATGTCATATTAAGGGCGATGTTTCTGATGGCGATGATATAAACAATCTTTGGAAAAATTAAAGGTACAATAACTCTAAAAAATAACTCAGTTATAATTGAAAAATTAGCCAAAATTAACGCAGATGTTTTTGCTAAAATTGTTAATGGCAATATTGAAGAAAGTGAAAAAATGTTATTACTAACAGTGGTAACGTTACTGGCGATATAAGTGCACCAAAAGTTATTTTAAAAGATGGCTCTTACTTTAAAGGCAATGTTTCAATGAAAGATGCCAAAGTAAACACCATGCTAATCAACACTAATAAAGGTGTAAAAACTCAGATGAATAAATCGGTTTAACACCGCATTGAGTTTCAACCAACAAAATACCTTGGTGATTAATTCCAAGGCAAGTACCGCTAAATGATTCTGCCTTGCTTGTATGCTTAACTTGCTTGCCTAATAAATAATCTACTTTCGCCCACTTAGCATAAAACTCATCAAAACCATTTGATTCTAAAATATCAAAATATTCTAAAATTTTATTAATTAGATTTTTACTCAAATTGAGCTTATCAATCGGTGTTGAAGTTATCTTTTTTAAGTCTATCCAAGGCGTTTCACACTGGAAATTTTGATTAAAATCAACATTCAGCCCCAAGCCAATAATGACTGATTGATAATTGCCCTGCAGTGAATTCTCAATCAAAATACCTGCTAATTTTCTACCTTCAAAGTAAACATCATTTGGCCATTTGAGTTTTAAATCAGAAATGCCGTATTTTTCTAACACATCAACCAATGCAAGACCAGCTACCAAGCTTAGCCCGCTTAATAAAGCACTATTAGGAAAAATACGGCGAATTGATAAAATAATACTTGTGTTTTTCTGACTCAGCCATTTCCTATCGTATTGACCCTTGCCACAGGTTTGCTCAGAAGTAATGCAAACTTGAGTTTTTTTGCAAAAGGCTAACTGAGCTAGGTAATCATTGGTGCTGGGTATTGAATCAAAAGCAAAGCACTTAATATCATCACTCAGATAATTTGTTAAATCAGAATAATTAGCCATGATATAACAAGTAGCGTTAATGACAACCACACCGCTGCAGAACCCATGTCCTTTGCAGCGCCCGATAATACGTGATATTCATTACCAATTCTATCAACCACTGATTCAATAGCTGAGTTTAAAACTTCAACAATTAAAACCAAAAATATAGGCACAATTAATAGCACCTTATCAACGGATGACTCCCCTAACAAAAATGCCAAGGGCATTAACACAATACTTAACCACAATTCTTGCTTAAAAGCTGCTTCAGATTGATAGCAAAACTTTAATCCCTTCATAGAAAAGCTAAAAGCATTAATAATTCTGCTCAACCCTGTTCGTTCATTTTTCATGTAAACCCATTTAATTAAATAGTTAAAATAGTTAAAATAGTTAATTAAATTTTACCAAAAAGTTGAATCATGAAAATAGCATTAGGTGTTGCATACTTAGGCACAAACTTCCATGGCTGGCAGTGTCAAAAACCTAACATTCGTACTGTACAGCAAGTGGTTGAACAGGCCCTATCAAGCGTTGCCAATCACCCCGTTAGGGTGTTTTGTTCTGGTAGAACCGATGCTGGTGTGCATGCCACCTGCCAGGTTATTCACTTTGAAACCAACATCAAGCGCGAAAATAAGGCTTGGCTATTTGGTGGTAATGTTAATCTACCAAGCGATGTTAATTTCACTTGGGCAAAACACGTTGATGATAATTTCCACGCACGATTTAGCGCCACCGCTAGACAATACAACTACAAAATACACAACACAAAAACTCGCTGTGCCATCATAACGGCCCATTCATTATGGGAGCCAAGAAAGTTGAACATAATGGCAATGGATAAAGCTAGCAAATATTTAACTGGCGAATATGACTTTTCAGCCTTTCGAGGTAGTTTATGTCAAGCGACATCCCCCATTAAAACCATTGAATTCATAAAACTAACCAAGTGTGATGACAACATTTTACTAGACATAAAAGCCGACGCCTTTTTACATCATATGGTACGCAATATTGTTGGTACACTACTCAAGGTGGGTAAAGGTGAAAAATCCATTAAATGGGTAAAAAAGGTGTTGAATAGTAAGCAGCGCAAACAAGCCGGTCCCGCCGCCCCGCCCCAAGGACTTTACTTTATTAAAGCTTTTTACTCCAATTTATAAATCAATTTTTTCGAAGTTGTTGGCTAGCTAACACCATATTAGTTAATGCAAGATTTACTTCATCCCAATGTCTGGTTTTTAAGCCACAATCAGGATTAACCCATAGCCTTTTAATAGGAATGTGTTTTGCCGCTTTTTGCATGAGTTTAACCATAGAATCAACCGAAGGAATATTAGGAGAATGAATATCATAAACGCCTGGACCTATTTCATTAGGATAATCAAACTCATCAAATATATCCAATAATTCCATGTCCGAGCGAGAGGTCTCAATAGTGATAACATCAGCATCCATCTGCGCTATTGCCCCAATAATATCATTAAATTCTGAATAGCACATATGTGTGTGAATTTGGGTTTCATCACTTACACCATTGGCACTGATTCGATAAGCCCTAATCGCCCAATCAAGATAAGCTTGCCACTGAGATTCTCGCAGTGGCAAGCCCTCTCTTAATGCCGCCTCATCAATCTGGATGATATTTATATTAGATTTTTCAAGGTCCAATACCTCATCTCTAATAGCCAAAGACAATTGCAAGCATGTTGTCTTTCTTGGCTGGTCATCACGCACAAACGACCAATTCAACATCGTAACAGGGCCTGTAATCATACCTTTCATAGGCTTATTGGTGAGTGACTGAGCATAGGTTATCCAATCTAGCGTCATAGGTTTTGGGCGAGAAATATCACCAAAAATAATCGGTGGCTTGACACAACGAGAACCATAAGATTGCACCCAACCAAATTGGCTAAATGCGTAACCGCTTAATTGTTGCCCAAAATATTCCACCATATCGTTACGCTCAGGCTCGCCGTGCACCAAAACATCTAGGCCTAAGTGTTCTTGCACTTGCACACAATGCCTAATTTCAGAGCGCATCGCTTTCATATATTGCTCTGCTGATAATTCACCCAATTTATAATCGCGTCTGACTTGTCTAATCTCTAGCGTTTGTGGAAACGAGCCGATTGTCGTGGTTGGATATAAAGGTAGGTCAAATTTTTCACTTTGTAATTTTGCTCTGCTCTTATAATTAGATTGACGATTGCCCAGTTCATCATTCACCTTAGCAATGCGTTCTTTAACTTTACCATTATGTACAAGTGATGAATATTTTCTAGCATTAATGGCAGCAATATTATTTGCTATTTCTTTAGTTACACTTACTTGTCCTTGATTAAGTGCTTGCGCTAATATGCTTAGTTCTTCTAATTTTTGCACAGCAAACCCAAGCCATGATTTAATGTCATCATCCAATTCTTGCTCGCTATCTAAATCCACAGGCACATGCAATAATGAACAAGACGGGGCTAACCATAATCTACTCTGTAATTGCTGGTGAATAGGTGCTAGCCACAACAAAGTTGCACTTAAATCTGTCTTCCAAATATTCCGACCATTCACCACGCCCAAAGATAAAACTTGATCATCTGATAGGCTATCAATCACTAATTGAACCTCATCTTTTGCATTAATCGCATCAATATGTAACCCGTCAATAGGCAAGCCACAAGCCAAGCTTAAATTGTCCTGCAAAGTGCCAAAATAACTAGCAAGTAACAATTTAATCGGGCGATTTGCCAACATATCGTAAGCCTTCCTAAACGCCACTTGCCAATCTGCTTCTAGTTCTGTAACCAAAATAGGCTCATCAACCTGTATCCACTCTATACTTAGCTTTGCCAATTCATCAAATAATTGTGCATACACCCTAACCAATGAATCTAATAAATCTAGTTTGTTGATTTTATCTTTGGACTTGCCTAACCATAAATAAGTGACTGGACCAATAACAACAGGCTTAACCTTCACGCCTTGCGCTTGCGCTTGCCTAATTTGTTCAATCAGACGTTGTGCTTGGAGTGCAAAATTTGTCTCTTGACTAAATTCTGGTACAATGTAATGATAATTGGTATCAAACCATTTGGTCATCTCGCTCGCTTGAATACAAGTACAATCAGACTCATTAACAAAGGCACGCCCACGTGCTATTCGAAAATAGTTATCTAGCTCATTATCTGATAAATTTTCAGCACGTTTTGGGATATTGCCTAATAAAAAACTCATATCCAAAACCTGGTCATAAAAAGAAAAATCACCCACTGGCACCCAATCTAGTTTATTTTGATTTTGCCAGTATTGCTTGCATAATGTACTAGCAGTTTGCAATAACTCATCCTGAGAAATAGCATTTGACCAATATTTTTCTAATGCAAATTTTAACTCCCGATGTTTACCAATACGCGGAAAACCCAGATTGTGTGTTGTAACCATAATTAAGATTCCTACTGATTGCAAAGTCAAATATTTTATAAGGGCTATTTTATAAAGTAAAATGATTATTTTTAACTTAATGATGAATTATATTCATATTATGATAACGCTTAAACATTTGAAGATCATCCAAGCATTACATGAAAATAGTACTTTAACGCGTGCTGCAAATATATTATATTTGAGCCAATCTGCCTTATCCCACCAAATTCGTTACTTAGAGGAAAAACTGGGTGTTCCACTTTGGGAACGAAAGGGTAGAAATTTACGCTTCACAAAGGCAGGCGAATTACTATTACAAACTGCACAACAATTATTACCAATTTTAGAACAAACCGAGAAAACTTTGAAGGCCTATGCACAAGGTCGCCAAGGTATTTTGCGTATAGGCGTTGAGTATTATCCTTGCTATGAATGGCTAACAAAGGTCATTGGTGTATTTTTGCAAAAAATGCCTGATGTTGAAGTAGAAATCATCAACAAATTTCAATTTTCTGGGCACGAAGGACTGCTCAATTACCATATTGATATCCTAATTACACCTGATATAGAGAAAGAAGCAGACATTCATATTGAAACACTCGTCCAATATAATTTGGTACTTTTAGTTGCTGATGAACACCCACTAGCACATAAAACAATAATTACACCAAAAGACTTAGCTCATAAAACTTTATTGACTTTTCCTGTACCACTAGAACGGCTTGATATTTTGACACAATTTTTAAACCCAGCGCATATTAAACCCAAACATATTAAAAAAATTGAATCCATTGAGCTCATATTACAAATGACAACGCTCGGGCGTGGCGTTTGCATATTGCCAGAATGGCTGGCAGATGAGTTTATTAAAAAAATGCCTGTTAAAAAAATCCGCATAAGCGCTAACGGACTTAATCAAAAACTATTTGCAATTTTACGTAAACAAGACAAAGAAATTAATTATATCCAACGCTTTGTTAAAATTAGTAAGAAAATAGTCAACACCACCTAAAAATTATCTAGCCTAAAAATAAATATTTTTTATCAGTAAAACTTGTTAGTGGTGGTTAGTAATGTTTTGATTATGGTATAATTTTTCCTAAACTTTTTTTACGCTTAATAAAAACCAAAACCATGTTTAATAAAAAAAAAATTTCAGCCATTATTTTTGCTATTTTTGCCGTATGGCTTTCAACAATTGCACCAACTACCCCTATCTCTTGGATGTTGGGTATTCTCGTATTAACAATTTACCTGTTTGCTTTTGAAGTGCTGGAAGTTGATGAAGCTTCCATTACCATTATGATTATTTTAGGGTTAAGCTCTTTACCATGGATTCATACTTTGATGGGATTAGAAGAAGGCTTGGTTGATAACCAAAGACTGTTTGATGGATTCTCTTCTAATGCGGTTATGTCAATTATTGCGGTGATGATTATTGGTGCAGGCTTGGATAAAACAGGATTAATGGGCAAGGTTGCTACTTTTATTCTTAAAGTAGGGGGTAGTTCTGAACCAAGAGTAATTCCAATCATCTCTTCTACCGTTGGATTCATTTCATCCTTTATGCAAAATGTGGGCGCGGCTGCACTATTTATCCCTGTTGTGAGTCGTATTTCATCACGCTCGGGTATTCCAATCTCACGGCTATTAATGCCGATGGGATTTACAGCAATTTTAGGTGGTACGATGACCATGGTGGGTTCTAGCCCTTTAATCTTGCTAAATGATTTAATTTTAGCCACCAATCAGGGATTAAAAGTTGGACAACAAATGGACACCTGGGGATTGTTCTCTGTAACCCCAATAGGTATTGCATTGGTTATAACAGGTATTGTGTATTTTGTTATTGCTGGAAAGTTTGTCTTACCTACAGCTAAAAAAAACCAGTCAGAATCTGTATCAGCCGTTGAACACTTTCACCAAGTTTACAACATAGATTATGATTTATTTGAGGTTAATGTTCCTAAAGACTCTAACTTAATTGGCATGATGCTTGATGATATTGAGACAGCTACTAAAATCAGAATCATCGCTATACAAACCATTGAGGGGGAAACATTTATTGGACACCATTCAGTTGAGCGTAGCACTACAATTAAGCCACAAATGACCTTGGGCGTATTGACAACAAAAGAACATCTGGATGCTTTTGTTCAAGGCTTTCATCTTGAGTTATCAGATACCATTGAAAAATTCTCTAACCTACTATCTACACAAGAGTGTGGAACAGCAGAAATTGTTATTCCACCTAACTCTTCTCTCATTAATCAAAGTGCTAGAGATATATGGTTACGCAAAACTTATGGCGTTGCCATGGTGGCATTACATCGTAGTGGAGAAACCATGCAAGAAGGCGAAGGCATTCGTAATATACCTTTCCAATCAGGCGATACACTAATTGTCTATACACGTTGGGTTGACTTAGACAGGTTGCAATCAAACACCGATTTTATTGTTATCACTTCTGAGTATCCAAGACAAGAAGAATACCGTCCTGAGAAAATTAAATGGGCAAGTATTTTTTTTGCCATTGCACTTTTCTTAGTATTATTTACTGATATTAAGCTCTCTATCGCACTCATGACTGGTGCTTTAGGTATGATTTTATCTGGTGTTATTAAAATAGAAGAAGCCTATCGTGCAGTTTCTTGGAAAACAGTATTCTTATTAGCAAGTCTTATTCCACTAGGCATGGCAGTATCAAAAACTGGCACTGCTTTGTGGATTGCACAAGAAACAGTTAAAGTAGTTGGGGATATGGCATCTTGGATCATATTAACCTCAATTGTCATACTGGCAACTTTCTTTACTTTGGTAATGTCCAATGTAGGCGCGACCATTCTCTTAGTACCTATTGCCGTTAATATTGCCATTCAAGTAGGAGAAAACCCTGCAGTTTATGCACTAGCAGTCGCTATTGCAACTTCGAACTCATTTTTAATTCCCACCCATCAAGTAAATGCTTTAATTATGGGGCCTGGTGGTTATAAAGTAGCAGATTTTATCAAAGCAGGGGGTCTTATGACGGTGCTATTCATCATCGTTATGATATCAATGATGAATATTATTTTTTAAAATAACCTTACCTTAGTAAGTACCTTTGTTATTTACCGTAAGAATAAGCCTTTTTTAATAATATGAAACATTTAAATTCAACACAAGCAAAAAAAAAACTGGCTGATGGTAATCAACGCTTTGTTAATGGCACTGCATTGAATTATAAATTTCACCCCCATAGATATACAAAAGACATACAGAATCAATCGCCTTTTGCGATTGTAATAGGTTGTTCTGATTCAAGAGTACCAATTGAAACTATTTTTGATCAGAGTTTTGGAGATTTGTTTATTATTCGCATTGCAGGAAATATAGTAGCCCCATCACAAATGGGTAGTGTTGAGTTTGCAATCTCAAAATTTAAGGCCTCCTTGATTATGGTATTAGGGCACTCTAACTGTGGTGCTATTAGTGCTACTATTGATGAGTGCATCAATAAAACATATTTATCAGACAGTCTTCATTCTATTACTGATAGGATAAAGCTATCAATTCTACCCTTAATCAACTTAAATTTGCCAAATCATAAATTAATGAACAAGGCTGTTGAGGTTAATATTATTCATTCTGTCAAACAATTACAAAGCCAATCACTAATCATTAAGGAGGCCATCGAAAATAATAAACTAGAGGTTATAGGCGCTAGCTACTCTTTAAAATCAGGTACAGTTCAGCTTCTGACTTAATTTTTTTAGACTTTTGAATTGAACCAATCTGTTTAAAAATTCTCATCCCAATCAACTAAAATAGTTTGATTATCCATATCTACTTTGATTAAAAATGGCGAAATATAAGGTACCCAATACTCTCTCTTACCATTAACCACGAGCACATTGTTTGAGCCAGTATCAACCAAATTAGACACTTTACCAAGCACAATTTTTGCCTTATTGATTACTTCTAAACCAATTAAATCGTCCCAATAATACTCACCTGCCTTAAGTTGTGGTAATTGTAATTTTTCAATATACAAATCAGTGCCCATATAAGCCCTAGCTTGTTCTTTATCAAAGACATCTTTGATTTGCGCCACAATGGTTTTACCTTGCAGGCGACCTTGAACAACCTCCAAGGTTTGCCAATTGCCATCAACATTGATATGCCACGGCTGATAAGATAAGATATTTTTTCTTGGATAGGTGTAGGAGAAAATTTTCACCCAGCCTTGAGCACCAAAAAGGCCATTAATCTGTCCGATTAATAGCCTTTTGTTGTCAGATGTAGGAAGTTCTGAATTACTCAGTGACCTTTTCCTCTTCTGTTGATGGCGCTTCTTGCTCAGTAGTTTCTGTTACTTCTTCTGCTTGTGCTTTAGCTTGCGCTGCTAGTTTGACTGTCACCAAAGCTGCTTTTGCTTGCTGAGTAGCAACACGCTTTTCATGAATTAAAGGGTTTTTGAACTCTTTAACAAGTTGCTTAACGCGATCAGAGATTTGTGCACCTTGTGATATCCAATACGCTAATCTATCTTCATCGACGCTCAGCCTAACTTCTTGTCCACGGGCAACTGGATTAAAATATCCAAGTCGCTCAATGTAACCACTGTCTCTACGTTTTCTAGAATCTGTTGCTACAATTGAATAAAAAGGTTTCTTCTTGGCTCCACCTCGGGCCAGTCTAATTTTAACCATGGGTTTTTTGCTCCTTTTGTGCTATTAATTGATTTATACCAAAAAGATATAAGGTCCGATATTATATCAGTTTTTTGATTGCGTTTGCTAGTTTTTGTGCATCACCGGTATAAGTCATGGGCGTTAGTTCAGACAAAGCTATTTTCGCCTCATCTGGCATATCAAGATTTTTAACAAACTCTGCCAACACTTGTGCATTAATCATTTGGCCACAGGTAAGGTCTTTGAGCCTCTCATATGGATTGTCAATACCATAACGGCGCATCATTGTTTGAATTGGCTCGGCTAATACTTCCCATGAATTGTCTAAATCCTGAGTTAATTTTTCCTCATTAGTCTGCAACTTACTAATACCTTTAATAATGGATTCATATGCTACCAAGCAATGTGCGCAACTCACACCTAGGTTTCTAAGCACAGTTGAATCAGACAAATCCCTCTGCCAACGTGAAATTGCCAACTTATCTGCCAAGTGCGTATTAAGTACATTCGCAATACCTAAATTACCCTCACCATTTTCAAAATCAATCGGATTGATTTTATGTGGCATGGTAGATGAGCCTACTTCACCAGTAATGGTTTTTTGCTTGAAGTAACCAAGCGAAACATAACCCCAAATATCACGACAAAAATCAATCAAAATCGTATTAAAGCGATTAACTGAATGGAAATACTCCGCAATATAATCATGAGGCTCAATTTGCGTGGTGTACATAGCGTAATTAATACCCAAACTTTCAATAAAATTCTGAGAAATTTTCTGCCAATCTAAATCGGGATAAGCACAAATATGTGCATTAAAATTACCCACAGCACCATTAAATTTGCCCATAATTTTGACACTTTCTAGCTGCTTAATTTGTCTCTTCAAACGAAAAGCAAAGTTAGCCATCTCTTTACCTACAGTACTTGGAGAAGCGGTTTGCCCATGTGTACGAGACAACATTGAAACTGAAGCGTTGTCTTGCGCCAATTTAGCAATGAGTGATAATAACCCACACATCTTAGTCAGCATGACATTACGTCCTTCTAACAACATAAGTGCATGTGATAGATTGTTAATATCTTCAGATGTACAAGCAAAATGAAAAAACTCACTCACAGCTTCAAGTTCGCTATTACCTTTGATTTTATCTTTCAAAAAATATTCAATCGCTTTAACATCATGATTGGTTGTACGTTCAATCGTCTTAACTGCTTGAGCATCAACCAATGAAAAATTAGCAACAATACCATCTAAAAACTTAACCACTACTTGACTAAAAGTTGGCACTTCTATTATACCAGCATTATCCGCCATGGTTTGCAGCCACTTAACCTCAATTAAAACACGATATTTAATTAAGCCAAACTCACTAAAGATAGCATTCAATGCTTTGGTTTTATCAAAATAGCGCCCATCAATGGGTGATATAGCAGTTAGTTCGGTTAATTTCATGAGATTGTTTTGTAAAAACTGTACAAATTTTTCACCATATGAAAAATAAGATTATGATATGAAAAAAGGTATAGAAATAAAATGATAAAATTATACACTTTATTATTTTGCACAAGGACTCAGATGAAATCAGCCTACCTTCAACATGTTAATAAACGTCAACAAGGCAATCTACCACCTCTTGCCTTAAATGCACAACAAACCAAATCAGTGGTTGAGTGCTTAATCAAGGATGTTGATACGTCTTTTTATCTTGATTTACTCACCCATCAAATACCACCTGGTGTTGATGAAGCGTCCTATCTAAAAGCCAGCTTTTTAAGCAGTATTGCTAAGGGCAATCAAGCCTGTCCTAGTATTTCTCAAGCGCACGCTACTTTTCTTTTAGGTACTATGATGGGTGGTTACAACATTGAGCCCCTAATTGAACTACTAGATATTAACGCCACAAGAGAAAGTGCACAAACAGCGCTGGCAAATACCTTATTGATTTATGAGGCATATCAAGCTATTGTTGATAAATCTCAAACCAACCCTTATGCTAAGAATGTTGTAGATAGCTGGGCAGATGCACAATGGTTTAACAAAAAAGCACCCTTGCCTCAGAAAATTAAATTAAGCGTTTTTCGTGTTGAAGGCGAAATTAATACGGATGATTTATCGCCTGCAACACAAGCCTGGTCACGTCCAGACATTCCTTTACATGCACAATCCATGTTAATTAAAAAGATAAACAGGCCACTTGAGATGATTGAAAAACTCAAGCAAAAAGGCCTACCATTAGTCTTTGTGGGTGATATTGTTGGTACAGGCTCTTCACGTAAATCTGCCATTAACTCAGTGCTTTGGCACATAGGTGATGATATTGATTACGTGCCTAATAAGCGCAGTGGTGGTGTTGTGCTGGGTGGCAAAATCGCACCGATATTTTTTAATACTGCACAAGATTCTGGCGCTCTGCCGATTGAGTGCGACGTTAGCAAAATGAAAATGGGTGATGAAATCACAATTTATCCATTCGAGGGAAAAATTATCAATAGCAAAGGTGAAACCATTTCAATTTTTGAACTCTTACCAACCACTTTATCTGATGAAGTACATGCAGGAGGACGAATTCCGCTTATTATTGGTAGGGGCTTAACTGATAGAACTCGCCAAGACCTCGGCTTACCCGTCTCAACTACTTTCTTACGCCCACAAGATGTTAGCCAAAGTAATACTGGCTACACATTGGCACAAAAAATTGTTGGCAAAGCTTGCGGTGTAGATGGCATTCGCCCAGGCACTTATTGCGAGCCACGCATGTCTAGCGTAGGTTCACAAGACACCACAGGTGCAATGACACGCGATGAATTAAAAGAACTAGCCTGTCTTGGATTTTCAGCCGATTTAGTCATGCAAAGCTTTTGCCATACGGCTGCTTATCCTAAACCTGTTGATTTAGAACTACAACACTCACTGTCTGATTTTATGCACTCACGTGGGGGTGTGTCACTTAAGCCGGGTGATGGTATTATCCACTCATGGCTTAATCGCATGCTACTACCTGATACAGTAGGCACAGGTGGTGATTCCCATACGCGCTTTCCTATTGGCATTAGTTTTCCAGCTGGATCTGGGCTGATTGCTTTTGGCGCTTCACTTGGTGTATTGCCATTAAACATGCCTGAATCTGTCTTAGTGCGCTTTACAGGCACAATGCAACCAGGTATCACCTTAAGAGATTTGGTCAATGCAATCCCATACATGGCTATACAAAAAGGCTTATTAACGGTTGAAAAATCTACTAAGAGAAACATCTTTTCAGGTCGTATTTTAGAAATTGAAGGACTGAGTGATTTAAAAGTAGAACAAGCATTTGAACTGGCTGATGCTTCAGCCGAGCGCTCTGCCAATGGTTGCACAATTAAGCTAAATAAAGAACCTGTGATAGAATATCTAAACTCTAATATTGCCTTATTATCTTCGATGATTAATAAGGGCTATGAGGATAAAAAAACCCTCGCCAGACGTATTCAAGCCATGGGAAAATGGCTAGATACGCCTGAATTACTAGTCGCAGATACAGATTGTGAATATGCCGCAATGATTGACATTAACCTTGATGAAATCAAAGAGCCAATCTTGGCGTGTCCGAACGATCCAGATGATGTCAAACTACTCTCAGAAGTGGCCAACACCAAAATTGATGAAGTCTTTATTGGCTCTTGCATGACTAATATTGGTCACTTTAGGGTAGCTGCACAATTATTAAAGGACAGGTCAGAACTGACAACCGAATTGTGGATTGCGCCACCCACCCGAATGGACGAAGCGCAGCTTAGAGCAGAAGGTGTCTACGGTACATTTGACAAACTAACTAAACACACCGAAATCCCTGGTTGTTCTTTATGCATGGGCAACCAAGCACGAATCAAAGACAATGCCACAGTGATGTCCACTTCAACACGCAACTTCCCTAATCGTTTAGGTGACAATGCTGATGTCTATTTATCTTCTGCCGAAGTAGCAGCAATTACTGCCAAACTAGGACACATTCCAACAAACATAGAATACCAAGAAGCAATAAAGGACATCAAACCAATGGAGGCACAAATTTATCAAAATTTAAATTTTGACCAACTAGATGAATATAAAGATGAGATAAATAGTGTGCCACTAGAAACCATCTTAAGTTCATAGCCAACAAAAAAGCCAAAAAGCGACTTTTTTATTAAAATTTTATATAAACGAACTACTTAATCTTCGCTTCTTTGTACATCACGTGTTTTCTAACAACTGGATCAAACTTTTTAACTTCTATCTTTTCTGGATGAAGACGTTTGTTTTTAGTGGTTGTATAAAAATGGCCTGTTTTAGCTGATGATACTAACCTAATTTTCTCTCTCATAACTTGCTCCTAAACCTTTTCGCCACGTATACGAATTTCTGCTAACACAGTGTCAATACCTTTTTTATCAATAATGCGCAATCCTTTTGCTGATAACTTTAACTTAACAAAACGATTCTCACTTTCCACCCAGAAACGGTGTGTGTGAAGATTTGGATAAAAACGACGACGCGTTCTATTGTTCGCATGAGATACATTGTTACCACTCATTGGTCGCTTGCCCGTAACCACACATACCTTCGCCATAATTCACCTATCAAAAAATCTATAAGGAAAGGAATTATACTTAAAATTATTCAGCTTTCAAAGCTAAATTATACAAAAACCCTATTTACTATTGCCTGAACAAACGGTATCATACTCCGGCATTGGAGGGATGGCAGAGCGGCTGAATGCACCGGTCTTGAAAACCGGCAAGGGTTAATATCCTTCTAGGGTTCAAATCCCTATCCCTCCACCATTATTCTAGTCACCTTACCCACAAACACACACTTCTCGCCACTTGCCCCATACATCGCGGTAATGTCGCTGTTCGTCATATCAAAAAAATAACCTTGATGACATTTATAGTGCGTTAATTCAATCTATTTTGACAACGCTCATCTACTACCTGTTTTGAAAAAGGTGCGGTTGGATAATTTTACAAAACCGCCTCACTCAATACACAAACATTTCTTGTAAACACTGGCATAAAGTTTGCTGAGTTGTTTGATTAATGACGCCTAATTTTCTAATCAGTTTTGACTTGTCAATCGCTCTTATTTAGTCTATTAAAATTAACCTTTCTTTTCCTGAAATTTTACCAAAACTCGGCAAGGGTACTTCAAACCCTTTGGTTGTCATTGGAGCGACAATAACCGTTGATAGGGCTGAAAGCTCATCTGGTGAAACCACAATACAAGGCCTAGTTCTATTAATTTCTCTACCCTTTGTTGGATTGAGACTAACCAACCACACATCAAGCCTATCAACTTTTTTAGTATTCACCATTCTATGTCACTGTCATCAATCAAAGTGGCGTGCAACCATTCATTATCAACCTGTTCTTTACTGAATAATTTTATATGGTTTTCTATACTTTCTTGCCAGCCATCTCTAACTATTACACTTTTATGAGACTTTATCAATAATCCCTCATCCACTACTTTTAGTTCAAGTTCAAAACCACTTAAATGCGCCTGTTCTATAATTGGTTTAGGAATTCTAATACCCTGTGAGTTGCCAATTTGAATTAAAAATATTGCAAAATCCATTAGTGATAGCAACGGCAAGAGCTGTACGCGGTGTAGAGCTTCTTACAGAGAAAATTCCTGGGTTTGACTCAATTTAAGACAGTGTTCATACCTTTATTCGCATCCCGCTTGGAGCACTACTTACAGGCTATGCAATGGCAGAGTTTGGCCTTATAAGTGAAACCGTGGGGATGGTTATTAGCGGCGGAGTGACCTTTGCAACACATTTTATCAAGACAGGTACGCGTGCTTTAACATCAGTCCTGAATCAGTCAGTAATTGGACGGCTTTTCACTGAAGATGTTGCTGTGTTTACTGATATGTGGGCAGCAATTAATCATCCTGCTGTTTGGATTGTTGTTGCCACTATTATCATTATTTTGATGGTTTGGTTGATGTTAGCCAAAGTAATACTGGCTACACATTGGCACAAAAAATTGTTGGCAAAGCTTGCGGTGTAGATGGCATTCGCCCAGGCACTTATTGCGAGCCACGCATGTCTAGCGTAGGTTCACAAGACACCACAGGTGCAATGACACGCGATGAATTAAAAGAACTAGCCTGTCTTGGATTTTCAGCCGATTTAGTCATGCAAAGCTTTTGCCATACGGCTGCTTATCCTAAACCTGTTGATTTAGAACTACAACACTCACTGTCTGATTTTATGCACTCACGTGGGGGTGTGTCACTTAAGCCGGGTGATGGTATTATCCACTCATGGCTTAATCGCATGCTACTACCTGATACAGTAGGCACAGGTGGTGATTCCCATACGCGCTTTCCTATTGGCATTAGTTTTCCAGCTGGATCTGGGCTGATTGCTTTTGGCGCTTCACTTGGTGTATTGCCATTAAACATGCCTGAATCTGTCTTAGTGCGCTTTACAGGCACAATGCAACCAGGTATCACCTTAAGAGATTTGGTCAATGCAATCCCATACATGGCTATACAAAAAGGCTTATTAACGGTTGAAAAATCTACTAAGAGAAACATCTTTTCAGGTCGTATTTTAGAAATTGAAGGACTGAGTGATTTAAAAGTAGAACAAGCATTTGAACTGGCTGATTATACAAAAAGACAAAAACAACACCATCAACAAGGCAATATTTCTCAAGTTTATATGCCACAAATCATTAAAATCCACTCAGGCTAGTGGCACAGTTGGCTTTAACCCTGAACACCATAACAATATCGATACGCCTCAATGCGCTCAATTAACCCATGGTCATTGCCTTGCCTTAAATAATCAACCAAGTGTGATAAATTAATAATACTTAAAACCGAAAGCCCGAAATTTTGTTCGATTTCTTGAATAGCGGATTGCTCACCTTTGCCTTTTTCTTGACGATTAATCGCCACAATCACGCCCTTGGCAGTTGCATCATTTGCTTTAATGATATCCATCGCCTCACGAATAGCCGTACCTGCTGTGATGACATCATCAATAATCAAAATATTGCCCTCAAGTGGATGACCGACAATATCTCCACCCTCGCCATGCGTTTTGGCTTCTTTACGATTAAAGCTATAAGGCACATTTTTATTAAAACCATTATTAAATGCCATGGCAGTTGCGGTTGCTAGTGGAATGCCTTTGTAGGCTGAGCCAAACAAAACATCAAAATCTAGGCCACTATTTTCAATCGTTGTCGCGTAAAATTTACCCAGTTGAGAAAGATGCTGCCCCGTATTAAATGCCCCCGCATTAAAAAAATAAGGACTAACTCGGCCAGATTTTAAGGTGAATTCACCAAACTTAAGCGCACCACTGTCCAACATAAAATCTACAAAGTCTTTTTGATACTGTTCCATAGATTTTCCTATAAAATTATTTCGATGAAAAGAATTATAACGGCTAATGTCAACGGAATTCGTGCCGCTGAACGAAAAGGTTTTTTTTATTGGATAAAAATCCAAAATGCAGACGTGGTTTGCTTGCAAGAAATCAAAGCACAAGAAAACCAACTAGATGATCGATTTTATCCAAAAGAATACCACTGCTATTACCAATTTGCTCAGAAAAAAGGCTATGCTAGCACAGCAATCTTTACCAAACAAACGCCCATTCAAGTTATTAAAGAAAGCCCGTGGGATGATATTAATTTTGAAGGGCGATTTATTCGAGCTGACTTCGAAGATTTGTCAGTTATTTCAATTTACATACATTCAGGCAGTGCCAAACAAGAGCGCCAAGATTTAAAAATGGCGTTTTTAACTGAGCGATTTATGCCTTATTTACAAGAGCTTAAGGCAAGCGGACGCAAGGTAATTATTTGTGGTGATGTGAATATCGTACATCAGGAAAGAGATATTAAAAACTGGAAAGCCAATCAGAAAAATTCAGGCTGCTTGCCAGAGGAACACGCTTGGCTGGATGAGTTATTTTTTGAAGTTGGCTTTATTGACAGCTTTCGTGAAGTCAATAAAGAAGATGGGCAATACACTTGGTGGAGTAATCGCGGGCAAGCATGGGCGAATAATGTCGGCTGGCGTATTGATTATCAAATCCTTACACCAAATCTCAAAGGCACGGTTAAAAGTGCCAGTATTTACAAAAATGAGCGTTTTTCAGACCATGCACCACTAATTATGGATTATCAACTATGAAGAAACTTAGCCTGCTACTAATGTTGGATTGCTTTTAATGACTACGCCGTTAAATCATTAATTAAGCGATATATTGGCGGGAGCCTGCCTATATTGCCTCCATCTCTTGCAAGTTTAAATGCACTTGTTTGAGTTCGAATAACAAAGGTCGATGGTTATAATCTATTTCATCAAGCTCAATACAAAGAACTTGGTTAAAACTACTTAGTGCCAATGTTAACAACTCTGTAGTTGTATTGGTTATGTGTGACATAGGGTTAGGGTATCCTGATTAATTGGATAAAAAGCCACTATAATAACGGTAAGTGGAAAGCCACTTTTTTTTAGTTTAAGGCTTGTAAATATACTACATATTATTTAACTGTCAAACGACAAAATAAAGCTCATTTTCACAGAAAACTAATATTTGTTTCCTTAGGTTTTTTTAATGCGTTTGTTGTTTTGTTTTTCTTGGCAACAATTCAACTAAATACTGTTTATGATTTGTGCCAATATTTTGATAAACAAAATGAGAAAAATTCAAAGTTTTGTGCGCCGCTCTGGCAGATTAACGCTTGGGCAAAAAATGGGGCTGACTGAACTTTGGGCGAATTATGGGGTTGATTTACCAAAAGGTAGAATCAATTTAGATGCTTTGTTTGTCAAACGACAAAAAATTGTTTTAGAAGTTGGCTTTGGCAATGGTGATAGTTTGCTGGAAATGGCAATTAAGATACCTGATAGAAATTTTTTGGGCATTGAGGTGTATGAGGCAGGTATTGGTAGATTAATTAACGAAGCATACAAGCACCAATTAAGCAATCTTAAAATCATTAAAGCAGATGCTGTTGAGGTATTAACAAACCATATAAAAGACGGCAGTTTTAATCGTTTTCAGCTGTTTTTCCCTGACCCGTGGCATAAGAAAAAACACCATAAACGCCGAATTGTGCAAACTGATTTTCTAGATTTGTTGTCACGCAAAATAATTAAAGGTGGAAAAGTCCACATGGCAACTGACTGGGCACACTATGCCACTGCAATGATGAACACCTTAGAAAATCACCCCCACTTTAAAAACACACAAAACGGCCCTATCTATTCACCAAGATCTGAATACCGACCCATTACTAAATTTGAACGACGAGGTCATAGGCTGGGACACGGCGTTTGGGATTTAATTTTTATTAACGAGAAAACATAATGATATTTCCTTTATTTGTTGTCATGACGCTGCTTGAGATTTATGTTTTAATATCGGTGGGTGAGTCAATTGGTGGTTTTTCAACCATATTATTAGTTGTTATTACTGCACTTATTGGCTCAACATTACTCAAACAACAAGGGTTTTCTACCCTTGTAAAAGTACAGAAAAAAACCATGAACGGACAAACACCTGCTTTTGAAATGCTTGAGGGTGTAGTAATCTTAGTCTCAGGTGTTTTGTTATTAACGCCTGGTTTTATTACGGATTTTATCGGCCTACTTGGACTTATACCCATTTCAAGGGCTTATTTTATTAATCAAATTTTGAAAAAGAACGCACAAAAGATATTTAATAAAAACCGATCTGGTTTTATTCATAAAACCAAAAATATCCACCCTCAACAGCGTCATAAAAACAACACTATTGAGGGTGAGTTTTGGGAAGAGTAAACACCCTAGATGATTGGCTAAACTACCAAGAAAACCTACATTTTCAGGACATTGATTTAGGGCTAGAACGTGTTCAAAAAGTTTATCAAAAGCTATTTCCAAAAGGTGTTTCTTTTAAAGTAATTACGGTTGCTGGTACGAATGGCAAAGGCTCTACCGTTGCTTTTATTGATAGCATTTACCAACAATCAAACTTTAAAGTGGCTAAATTTAGCTCGCCACACATTCTTAAATACAATGAGCGCTTTGTGATTAATGGCACGCAAGCCACTGATGAGCAGATTTGCTCGGCGTTTAATAAAATAGAGCAAATTCGAGGCAAAATCTCACTCACTTATTTTGAATTTTCAACTTTGACTGCGCTGATTATTTTTGAGCTAGAAAAAGTTAATGTGGCTGTATTAGAAGTGGGGCTAGGTGGTCGGTTGGACTCGGTTAATATTATCGATAACGACGTGAGCGTTATTACTAATATTGATATTGATCATGTGGGTTATTTGGGTGATACTCGTGAGTTGATTGGATTTGAAAAAGCAGGTATTATGCGCAAAAATACGCCTTGTATTTGTGCTGATACCAATCCACCTGCCTCAATTAGTCAATACGCCCATCAAATCGAGGCGCAACTGGAATTTGTTAAGGAAAAATATACAAGTGATATAGGCTTAATCGGTAAGCACCAACAGCAAAATGCAGCTGCGGCAATGCTTGCTGTGCAAAAATTGCATAAAATTCTGCCAATTAGCACTACTGAAATTAAAACAGGTATTAAATATACGCAACTTGGTGCTAGATTTCAAATAAAAACCGTTAATAATAAAACCGTTATTCTTGATGTCGCACATAATGCAGCAGCTGTTAAAGTGTTATCAGCAGAATTGGCAAAACAAAAATGCCCCACCATCGCCATATTTTCAGCTTTAGAAGATAAAAATATTGGCTTGATGATTAATGAAATTAACATAATTATTAATCAATGGTTACTAGTGCCACTTGATGTTAATCGAGCAATAGACATGAAAGTGCTTAGTAGCGAGTTTGATTTAAATCATAAAATTCACGTTTGTGATGATATGAAAGATGCCATTAATCACGGCCTTAATGACAAGCAATATTGGCGTATTGTTATTTTTGGCTCGTTTCATGTTGTGACTGATGCATTAAAAATACTTACACCATTTATGAAAAATGATGAAGAAAAAATCTTGTAAAATTGCAACTAATCACAAAGCACCTCTAGGAGAGATTTGATGGATGAGTTTTTTGCAACTATCTGGCACATGATTGAACGCTTAGTTTGGTCTGACTGGATAACCATTGCTATCTTAGCGACATTCCTAGTATTAGGCTTTAAACGTGGTATGGCAAGAGAGCTCATCAATTTAGGGTTTTTATTATTAGCCATTTTAATTGCGTGGCTGTTTTACCAAATATTGGCTATAAGCTCGCTCATCACTTGGCTAGTACTCTCACACCAATCTCATTTAGCCATATCATTTGGGGTGATTTTTATTGGTGTTATGATTATCAAAAGAATAATTTATAAACTAACACAACTCTCCTCAACCGTTGATAATCCTTGTGTATTAAACAAACTGTTTGCGCTAATGGTCGTTTTGGTGGCAATTACAATGTTTAGTTGGCATTACTTGGAGGTTGTCGCTGGGCTGGGTATTATAGAAATATTGATTGGCAATGAATCTGTTCGCATTGGCTTGTCATTTTCAATTGTATTTGGGTTTGCCTTTGGCATTTTAACTTTTATATCAAGTGTGTTAACTATCTCTATTGATGAAACCAAACCTTGTTTTTTATCGTCTTTTTTCAAAAAAATACTTGAGACTTTGCAAACAATAGACACTAAGCTTAATGCCAAAAATATCAACAGCACTCAAAACAATTTATTAGGCTTAATTGTGGGCCTAATCAAAGGTAACTTGGCAATTTTAATCATGGTATTGGTGTTGCAAAGTATCAGTTGGGTTTCACAAAAGTATTATTGGATTGAAACTCATGGCGCTTTAAAAGCCTTTCAAGATGTGGCTTCAGATATTAAACCTGAGTTATCACAATACTTATTATTTATTGAAAACAATTAGGAAATAACTTATGTGTGGCATTGTTGGCATTTTATCTACCACTAAGAAAGATACAGCTGTTTATATTTATGATGCGTTAACTATTTTGCAACATCGTGGTCAAGATGCAGCAGGCGTTGTCACTGCTCATAAAGGGCGTTTTTATATGCGCAAGTCAAATGGCTTGGTTAGGAATGTCTTTAGAACTAAGCACATGACACAGTTGTTAGGCGATATGGGCATTGGCCATGTACGTTATCCTACTGCAGGTAGCTCGTCTAATGCAGAGGCACAGCCTTTTTATGTTAATTCGCCATACGGCATTGCATTTGCACATAACGGCAACTTAACCAACACTGAGCAATTGGCTCAAGAATTATTTGAGCAAGACCTTCGCCATATTAATACCAATTCTGATTCAGAGATTTTGCTAAATGTATTTGCCAGTGAATTAGCCAAGTTACAAAAACAACGCATTAACGAGGCTGATATTTTTGCATCTGTAAAACAAGTGCATAAACGTGTACGCGGTGCTTATGCAACCATTGGCATGATTCCAGGCTATGGTATCTTTGGCTTTAGAGACCCTAATGGTATTCGCCCATTAATTCTTGGCAAACGTACTACTAAAGGCGGTACTAAATATATGTTAGCCTCTGAAAGTGTGGCACTTAGCGCACTTGGTTATGAGATTACTCAAGATATCAAACCAGGTGAAGCGGTCGTTATTGACAGAGCAGGTAATACATTTATTAAACAGTGCGCAGAAAGCCCTAAGCACTCACCTTGCATCTTTGAATTTGTTTATTTTGCCCGTCCAGATTCAGTCATTGATGATATTTCCGTATACAAATCTCGCCTAAGAATGGGAGAAAAGTTAGCCGAAAAAATTCATAAAGAATGGGGTGTTAATGATATTGATGTGGTAATTCCAATTCCCGACACCTCTAGAGTAGCTGCGCTACAACTGGCACATAAGCTAGACGTGAGATATAGCGAAGGCTTAATTAAAAATCGATACATTGCTCGCACTTTTATTATGCCAGGGCAAAAACAGAGAAAAAAATCAGTGCGTCAAAAACTCAGCACAATTGAACTTGAGTTCAAAGGCAAAAATGTATTATTGGTCGATGATTCCATTGTACGTGGCACAACCAGTGAACAAATTGTACAAATGGCTCGTGATGCTGGTGCTAATAAAGTGTTCTTTGCCTCAGCTGCGCCTGCCGTGCGCCATCCCAATGTATATGGTATTGATATGGCTAGCAACAAAGAGTTTATTGCCCATGATAGAGATACCAATCAAATCTGCCAAGCCAT